>JALWZK010000068.1 GCA_027002665.1 Campylobacteraceae bacterium
TTTCTCTTTTTTGGATTTTTTTTATAATCATCTAATATATATCTTATCTCTTTTTCTAAAATCTCTCTATCTATTTTTGAACTATTTATCTCTATCATCTCTCTCCAACCATAAAATGCTATACAATTAAATCCTCTATATTATATATATCATCAGATAGATAAACTCTCTCTACTCCGACCAATTCTGCTCCAAAACTATCTGCTGTCAATATATAATCTCCACTACTCCCCTGCTCTACCTTTATCTTATCTTTTGTTAAATCTATATAGAGAGTATCCTCTCCAGTTCCACCATTAATATAATCATATCCACCATTTCCAATATATATCCTATCATCTCCCCCATTTGTATAGATGCTATTATCCACACTATTATCTATAACTATATCATCTTCACTACCTGTTTTAATATTCTCTATTATTACACCCTCTGCTATACTAAAATTGTTTTTACCAGTATATAGCATACCATGATTATAAATTTTAGTTATCTTATCTCTAATCCAACTATTGGCTTCTGGGTTTCCAACCTCATCTTGATGAAGTTTTATAATATCCTCTAAGCTATACTCATCTACACTATTTATAGTTCCACCTCTTAAATCTATAACTGTTCTACCTTTTGTATCTGATAAATCTATAGTATCATCTCCACCTGTATCCCAAATAGTCTGAATCTCATAATTACTATATTTTGTAGTATATATATTATCTTTGTTATTGGTTGTAGTATTAGCTCCATATATGGCTTGAAGTGCAGATACATCATAGAGTGAATATAGATTAGGATATAAAAGATGATACTCCAATTTAATACTTGAACCCTCAGTAGTAAATATAGGAACTATATTATCTCTAAGAGTATATGACATTACTGTATGGTTTATATCATCTTGATTAGATGGTAATCTATTTGGCTCTTCAAATGGGTGTTTTAGTCCCAAAGCGTGTCCCAACTCATGCACAATAGTTGTCCAGCCACCATTACCTCTATCTAATCTATAATTTTGAGGGTCACTATTAAAACCATTCGATAAAAAGACATCTCCACCATAGTCTGGGTCATCTGCTGGATAGAAACTAAAACCTGCTTGATTTTCAGGCATATCGACCATATTAAATCTTATATCTCCACCATCTGCTACTCTAATCAGTTTTATATCTAAGAGAGAGTTAATCTCTCGTGTAATGGAGTTTACTGTATCTTTTTGAGCTTGATTTAACTCATGCCAATTTGTAGTAAGTGTCTCATCAGGATAGTTATAGTAGCTATCTGGAATAGAGTGGTTAAAGCTATATGTTAGCTCTTTTCTATCCCAATGGACTGTAGAATCTAATGAGGCTACGCCTGTGCTATCAAGTGTGCTTATATCTCCCAATCCATAATTGGTATGAGATAGACTGGGATTTGTTGGTTGAGTATCTGAATTTATCTCATTAGATATAGTATCTCTATTGATAATATCTACTCTATTTAAAATATCTATGGCATCATCTCTATCTTGTAGTAAATCTAATGCCTCCTCAACTCTATTTACTGTGTCTCTATTATCTGTTATATTTTCTAATATCTTTATAGAGGCTTTAAATGCAGGGTCTTTATCTAATGAAGATGGGTCAGAGGGGTCTGTTTGGGGATTTAAATCTGTTCTACTCTTAAGAGTTCCTATATAGTCTAAAGATACAGCAACCTTATTTTCTATAAGTGCCTGTCTTGATAGTGCTATTGCAATCTCCTCTTTTGATAGATTTGCATATTGAGGTTCATCTGGATTAAAATCTAAAGAGATAGAGATAAAATCCGCAACCATATCCGACCTACTCATACCACTATCCAATCTTGTAGTCCAGTAATCTATCCCTTCACTATCTCCAGCTTTACCTAAGGTATTTTTATATATAGCTTCAACAAACTCTCTATTATTAAGTTCACTATAAAGGTCTGTAAATTTAGGGTGAGATGCAAACCCCTCTGCCAATTTACTAATGGCCCTATCTTCACCCAATATGGAGGCTTGATTTTCCCAATAGTTCAACCCCTCTTCATCTCCTGCCCTATTGAAAAAAGCTATATAGAGTCCTACTATCTTCTCTTTGAGAGTTGCCATAACTATACCTTTTGAAAATAAATTTTAGGCTCAAGTCTCGATATTCCAATAAAATAGTTCCCCTTAACTCCTGCCACTTCAAACTCAGTTGCATGGTCTAACCAGTGGGAGCAGTTTTCAAGATGTGTCTCTTTTGAGTGTATAGCTGTTGTTAGGCTATATTTGCCTACTCCTATATTTAGAGGCATACTAAAGCTACAGATATACTCACTATCTT
>JALWZK010000069.1 GCA_027002665.1 Campylobacteraceae bacterium
ATTTGACTAATTCCATCTATATGACTCTTTAGATAAAATCCTGTTCCACCAACTATTATAAGTCCTCTATTCTCCCTTATAGACTCCTCCCTTGCCTCTTGATAGAGTTTTATAAATGTGGCTACGCTAAAACTCTCATTAGGATATATTACATCTATTCCAAAATGTTTAATACCTTCTCTCTCTGCTCTCGTTGGTTTAGCTGAAGCAATATCTATCTCTCTATATATTGCAAGGGAGTCCAGAGATAGAATATTTGCATTATACTTTTTAGCAATCTCTATCGATAAGGCTGTTTTTCCTGAAGCTGTTGGTGCAATCAGTGCAATCTGTCTAAATAAATTCATATCGAAATATTAGCATAATATGGGTAGAATAAGTTTTTTTTTGAAGGAGAGGTAATTTAATGTTATTTGATAAGGACAATCGTTTTAATCTTGCAAATTTAATCACTTTTGGCAATATATCATCTGGAATTATTGCTATCCATTTTATTGTGCATGGTGAATTTTTTATAGCAATTATATTGGCGTGGATAGCCGGTGCTTTGGATATTGCAGATGGTAAAGTTGCGAGAAGATATAATCTATCAACAGAGTTTGGAATACAGCTTGATAGTTATGCAGATTTTATATCTTTTGTGGTTATGCCATCTTTCCTATTATATTACGCAATTACAGCTCACACATCTGAATTTGAGCAGTTAATTATAGGGGTTATCTTTATTGGTTATATTATAGCAGGACTCAGACGACTTATTGAGTTTAATCTAAAGGTAGAGGTTGGCGAGGCAGAGAGATATTTTATAGGAGTTCCAACCCCACTTGGTGCAATTCTATTATGGGTTCTATATCTAATATATAGTTATAATATAATCTCCAACCCATTTATAATAGCTCTATTTGTAATAGCTATTGCATGGTCATTAAATAGTAATATAAGGATAAGACACCCATGATAAAGAGTATAAAAAATATATCTGAACTTGTGATGTTTAAACATACCATATTTGCTTTACCATTTATATTTATTGCTATGGTTGTGGCCTCCAATGGTTGGTTTGGGTGGAGACTCTTCTTTCTGGGACTCTTAGCATCTGTTACTGCGAGAAATTTCGCTATGGGGGTCAATCGCTATCTTGATAGAGATATAGATGCTCTAAATCCACGAACAAAAAATAGACCTTCAGTTGATGGAAGAGTTTCCAATTTTACTATGGTTATATTTATTATTTTAAATGCAACTCTATTTATATTGGTTGCCTATTTCATAAATGGTTTGGCTTTTAAATTATCTATTCCTATACTTCTCATCTTGGGAGGATATACTCTTTTTAAACGATTTTCATCTCTGGCACATATCGTTTTGGGGTTATCTCTCGGTTTAGCACCAATTGCAGGGGTGGTAGCTGTAGAGGAGTATATACCGTTGTGGTCTATTTATCTATCTATTGGAGTTCTATTTTGGGTGGCTGGATTTGATTTACTCTACTCACTTCAAGATATGGAGTTTGATAAAGAGCATAATTTATACTCAATCCCGTCTAAATTTGGAGCAAAAAATACCATTTTTATAGCCAGGGTGTTTCATATATTGACTATTATTTTTTGGATACTATTTGTTGTGAGTGCAAATTTAGGATTTTTTGCACAATTGGCTATAATTCTTAGTGCTATTGCATTAGCTTATGAACACTATCTAATAAGTAGAGACTGGACAAAGATAGATAGAGCTTTTTTTACAGTGAATGGGTATCTAAGCATAATGTTTTTAATATTAATTATTCTGGAGGTGATTTAAATTGGAGACACTATATATAATAAGTATATTTTCTCTTTTAGGGTTTATAAGCGTAACTATTTATCTACTCTTAGAGAAGAATAAAGAGACTCAAAAGAGTGAATATTGCGAAATTTTAGAGGAGAGATTAAAGGAGTTGGAGAGTTATCTATATGATTTAGAGTTGAAAGTTTTAACTCCCGATAGTAAATTAAAAGAGAAAATAATACATATGTATAATGATGGCAAAGATATTCCATTGATAGAGAATATTTTAAATATTCCCCGTTTAAAAATAGAAATGATATTAAAGCAGTATAAGCGAGAAAACTCTTGAAATTATAGGAAAAATCAGATATAATTCCCCTCTCATAATAGAGATATGCACCCATAGCTCAGCTGGATAGAGCAACAGTTTGCGGTACTGTGGGTCAGGGGTTCAAATCCCTTTGGGTGTGCCATGCTACAGAAAAGCTTCCAAACTCTTAATAGTTTTTTTAATTAAAAATATATAAAATATAATATTGGCTATAT
>JALWZK010000070.1 GCA_027002665.1 Campylobacteraceae bacterium
ATATTATACCTCTCTGGACTCCCGATAGTGGACTCTATGGATATTATGCCGAGCAACTATTGGGTGGAGTTAAATACCCTTTTAGCTCTGAATATACTCCTGCCTATATACTCTATTGGACAGTTAAATTTACAGGAATAGATTTAAATAGTGCTATATTCTTTCTACCTGCCTTTTTATCATCTCTCGTGGTTATTCCTATAATACTATTATCAAACCACTATAAATTGGCAAGAGTTGGATTGTATGGTGCTATTATTGGCTCACTTATGACAAGCTACTACTATAGAACCCATCTTGGATATTATGATACTGATATCTTAAATGCTTTTTTCCCTCTTCTATCTATCTATTTTTTAATAAGATTTATCGATATAAAAAAGATTATATACCTATTCTATAGTCTATTTACACTTATCCTATTTGCCTTTTGGTATCACTCGTCTGCTCCTATAATCTTATCTATTATAGCAATATTTTTTATATATAATATGATTTATAATAGAAAGAGATATTTTAAATATCTTGGAATATTAATTGCTATATTAGTAGCTATATTACTTTTTACAGATAATAGAGTTCATGATTATCTTAATAAAAGTTCATCTATTGAAGTTCATTCCAAATTTAATAATATAGTGAAATTTAGCTCAGACCTATCCAATGTAACAGAGGCGAGAAGTATAGATATATATGAAGTTGCACATAGAGTATCTGGAGCTATGGTATTTTTCTTAATAGCTCTTCTGGGATATATAGCACTTACTATTAGATATAGAAGTATGCTATTAACTCTGCCATTGGTCATTATTACATTTCTCTCTATGGTTGCAGGGCTTAGATTTACGCTATATGGTGTAACACTATTCTCATTCTCCATGATATATGGAATATTTTTACTATTTAAACATATACTTATAACTTGGGGTGAATATTCTGAAAAGACATATAAAATAGTTAGCTATATATTTATCACCTTAGTAGCTCTCTTTGCTCTCAATAATATTATTAAATATAATAGAGATATATCTCCCTCATTTTTTAGCTCAACTAATGATATTAGACTCTTAGATGATTTTAAGAAAAGATTTAAAAAAGATGATTTTCTAATAGCATGGTGGGATTATGGTTGGGAGTTATGGTATTATCTCAACAGTAATAATACACTTATAGATAATGGAAAACATCAACAGGATACCTATATCTTCTCTAAGATAGTCCTAAGTAGTAATCAAAATTTTGTAAGAAATGCATCTATCTTCTTTGTAAATAAGTATAGAGAGGGGATAAAGCGAGGTTACCCTAAGGTTATGGACTACTTTTTACAAAACTACCCAATAGAGTATCTCGATAAATTAAAAGATAGAGATTTTAAACTCCCTAATACCAAAGGAGATATTTATATATTTTTACATATAGATATGTTATCAACCCTATCTGCTATTGAGTTATGCTCAAATATTGACTTAAAAACAGGGAAAAGTTATCCCACTAATTTAATGGATATAGGCTATTTGATTAAAAAGTTTGATAGGTCTCAAACTAAATTAAAAACAGATGCCAATTTCAATATAGATATCGAAACGGGAGAGATAAAAATTGATAGAGAGTTTACTAAGATTAATCGAATTGTAATTTTTCAAGATAATAAAATAGTATTTAAAAAGAGATATATGGGCCTAAATAGCTCAACTCTTATAATCTATAATGGTCACTCTCTACTTTTAAAAGATAAACTATACAACTCATTCTTAATTCAAGCACTACTATTTAAGAAATATGAGCATAATCTATTTGAAGAGGTGGCTCGAAATAGAACTTTTGCTATATTCAGAGTTAAAGCTAACTCTTTTTAGAGATAGTAATTAAAAACGAGACCATAGTCCCAACTATAATCTGAATAGAGAAGTCTATTTTCAACCCTATAATATATGGTTGTAGGATTAAAACAGTTACAAATCCTCCAATTAGTCCAAATAGGACACTTTTGGTGGTTCCTCTACTTGTAAATATTCCAGCTCCATATACTCCAAGTAGAGAGGCATAGGCAAATGCCATAACACCTAAGGCAAAATTTAAAAGTGGAAGTGAGGTGTATTGTTGCCAATAGTAACTAACCATTGCCATTATGGAGAGAAGTATTGCAAATAGAATAACAGCTACTCTACTCGCTTTTAGAAAGTGTCTCTCATCTCTATTTTTACCAAACCAAGCTCTATATATATCTTCAACAGCCACTGAAGCCATAGCAGAGAGGACGGAATTTGTAGAGGATAGTGCGGCCGCAATAGCTCCAACTGTAACTAAACCTCTCAACCCCTCTGGCATCTCATTTAATATATAGAACATAAATATAGTTATCTTCTCCCCATGAAACCCTCTATCAATAGAGATATCTTTAATTCCAGAGATTTCAGGGTGTAGATAGAATAGATATAGAAGTAGTCCAATAGTTAGAAATAGCATAGCTACGGGAATTGTAAATATAATTGAGTATATGAGAGATTTTTCACCCTCCTTTTTATCTCTACATGTAAGAACTCTCTGTGTCATATCTTGGTCAAGTCCATAGGCTGCGATATTTAGCAGAAACCAACCGCTTAGAAGTGTCCATACTGTAAATCCGCCACTAAATGAGAAATCTATTAGTTTTAATTTATGGTCGTGATTTAAAGTCTCTATAATGGTAGAGAAGTCTGTATTTAGAGCATAATAGAGATATATTAGAACAGCAACTCCAGCTCCAATATATGTAACTGCTTGAATAATATCAGAGAATATTACAGATTTAACTCCACCAAAATAGGTATATGCCAATGCCCCTATGATTAGAATAATTATAGATATAGCGACATGAGATGGGGCTATATCTGAAAAGAGTATCATAGCGATAGCCAACGCTCCAATATATAGCCTTGCTCCACTTGCAAATAGTCGTCCTATTAAGAACATAACTCCTGCATACTCTTTAGCCTTGGGACCATATCTATACTCAAGATACTCATAGACTGTAATTGCATTTATCTCATAAAATTTTGGAACTAAAACCTTAGCTACAAATATAATGGATAGAAATGCAGAGGCATAGAAGCCTAAGAATGTTAAATCTTTACTAAAAGAGTATTCTGGACCTCCCAGAAATGTGGCGGCCGATTGAGATGTAGCCAAGACAGATATTGCTACGGCAAACATTGGAACAGAGTTATTTCCTGTAAAATACTCTCTCGAGGTTTTTATCTCTGCTCTACTTAGAACTATTGATGTAACAATTAAAATAGCAAAATATGAAAAAAAGAGTATCCAATCTATTGAGCTAAAATTTGAATGCACTATCTCCCCTCCGATTTTTTCTGTATTATAGCAAATTAACTATTTTGTTCCATTTTCATCTTTAACATCTATCTCTATTGGACTCTCCAGATTTTTGCCTATATATGGAATAGATGCCTTTAATAGAATAGGAATTATCTTAGATAGATTATTTGACTCACCAATACTCGATACATCAACTCGCCATAACTCTTTTTGATTTTTATCTTTTGATAAAATTACAATATATCTATTAAAAACCTTATAGGTTTTACTATATGTTCTATATCTTGTATATCCAATATCATTCCAAAATGAGGAGTAGTATGGATAGCCCCAACCAACTCCAAAGGAGATATCCGGTTCACTATATATTTGAGTCTCCTCCTTAATCTTCTCTACACCATAATCAAAATAGATAATCTGTTTAGCACTCTTCTCATCTTTAACCATGAAATATCCCTTTTGATTTAAAATCTCTGCCAATTTACTACTCTCTCGTTGAAACTTCAAATCATCTTTCCTACTTAAAGGTTTAATAATATAGCTACTTGGAGGAATCTCCCTTTTTGAATCTGTAACTGCATCAATATTAACTCGATACTTATCTATAACACGACTACAACCAACTATTAAAAAAATAGCCACAATATAAAATACTCTTCTCATCTGTTTAACTCTCTTATAACCAACTCATTAACTATCTTAGGATTAGCTTTCCCATTGGTAGCTTTTAAAACCTCTCCTATAAAAAAGCCTTGAAGTCGTCTATTTCCATCTTTAAATTTTTTTAGATTCTCTGGATTTCTATGGATTACCTCTTTTACAACCGATAGTATAAGAGATTTATCATTTATCTGTTGAAGTCCTCTCTCCTCAACTATTCTAATTGGCTCTTTCCCACTTCTACTCATCTCCTCAAAGACCCCCTTTGCAATTTTGGTTGAGATAGTTTCATCTTCTAACATCTTAACTAAGTCTGCTATATCTTTTGGAGAGAATTTTAACTCATCTAAATTTTTAACCTTTAACTCTCTTGCCACCTCATTGGTAATAATATTTGCAATAGCTATTGGACTATTAAACTCCTGCAGTGCCTCTCTATAAAATTGAGAGAGTCTATTATCTCTGGCAAGAGTATTTGCCACCTCCCTATTTAAGTTATGCTCTTTAGTATATCTCTCAAATAGTATCTTCTCCTCGGGTGTCATAGGTATTACTCTGCCCTCTACCTGTCTTCTCTCTTTAACTCTCTCTCTTCTCCCTCTTTGTAGCTTTTTACTCCATGAGTCTTTTAGAGGAACAATTCTATTAAAAACGGCTCTCTCACCACTCTCCCTATAGAAGTATCCATGTCGCTCAAACTGAAATCTATTATTAGTTTTATCTTCAATAACTGCAGGTTCAATTAGGGCATTTTCAATAATTTTTAGAGAGTTGGGATTAATATCCTCAATCCCTTCAGGAATCTCCGTTTTAAATAGTCTATCATAGAGTCTAACTTCAATTTTTTTAGCACTATTAGCCTCAACCCACTGAATTGCACTCTTTACCTTAATTCCACTACTATCAGAACCGCTCTTTGAGTTGGGATAATATCTCGCCCTTATCTCAACTATATTACCACTCTCATCTTTTATAACCTTTTCACAAGAGATAATATAGGCATATTTTAATCTTACTGGCTGATTGGGGGTTAGACGATAGTAACCTTTTGGAGGATTTTCCATAAAATCCTCCTGCTCAATATAAATCTCCTTTGAAAAAGGGAGTTTTCTTGAACCCTCTTTTGGAACATCATGGGGATAGTAGGAGGCATTTATCTCTTCAAATCCACTATAGTTTTCAATAGTGACCTTTAATGGTTTAAATACAGACATAACCCGTGGCACTTTGGGATTTAAATCATCTCTAATAGCAAATTCAAGCTGTGCAATATCTACAATAGAGTTTGCCTTAGCAACTCCTATCTGTTCACAGAAGCTCAATATAGCCTCCGGTGTGTAGCCTCTTCTTCTAAGCCCTGCAATAGTTGGAAGTCTGGGGTCGTCCCACCCACTGACTACATTTTTCTCTATTAGCTCTAAAATCTTTCGCTTACTCATAACAGTATAGTTAATATTTAATCTTGCAAACTCATACTGATATGGTCGTGGAGGCTCAAGCTCTAAGGTCTCAATTAACCAATTATAAATATCTCGATTATTCTCAAACTCCAGAGTGCAGATTGAGTGTGTAACCCCTTCAATATAGTCAGATAGAGGGTGAGCAAAATCATACATAGGATAGATAGCCCACTTATCTCCTGCTCTAAAGTGGGTCGCCCGTTTAATCCTATATAGTAGTGGGTCTCTCATCTTCATATTTGGCGAACTCATATCAATCTTAGCCCTCAATACATGCTCCCCCTCCTTAAACTCACCATTTCTCATTCTATTGAAGAGATCTAAATTCTCCTCTACACTCCTCTCCGCATATATACTTCTTCTTCCTGCTGTTGTAACCGTGCCACGATACTCCCTTATCTCCTCTTCAGATATACTATCAACATAGGCTTTTCCCATCTGAATAAGTTTAATAGCATAATTATAGAGCTGTGGAAAGTAATCGGAGGTGTAACGAACATCTCCACTCCACTTAAATCCAAGCCACTCTACGGCATCTTTTAGAGCCTCTACAAACTCTATATTCTCTGTTGTCGGATTGGTATCGTCCATTCTAAGATTACACTCTCCACCATACTCCTTAGCAATGCCAAAATTGATACTAATAGATTTAGCATGTCCAATATGTGGAAATCCATTTGGTTCTGGAGGAAATCTTGTAACTATCTTGCTATATTTGCCTGATTTTAAATCCTCTTCAACTACTCTGCGTAAAAAATCTTTACCTCTATTTGCCATATATTACCTTTATTTAAATAGTAAATCTCCCAAATTAGCCACCATAGTGGAGGCAACACCTCTTTGAATATTAAAGTAAATAATAGTAGAAGATATATTAGATTAAGATTATTATCGTAACTACTCTTTAATTTATGTTATAATCAAGCCAAAAAATGAGAAGCAAAAATGAAAAAGATAATATATGGTAATAGCAACTTTAGAAAGATTAAAATAAATAACGACTATCTCTATATAGATAAAACAGACTATATAGAAAAACTAGAAAAACTCAATGATGATTTTGTTATCTTTTTACGCCCAAGACGCTTTGGAAAATCTCTCTTTTTATCAACTCTACAATACTACTATGACGAAAATAGTGCCAATGAGTTTGAAGCAATGTTTCATGATACATATATAGGCAAAAATCCAACTTCTCTAAAAAATAGCTTTCGCATTTTGTTTTTTGAGTTTTCAGGAATAGAAATAGAGCAGAAGAGTATCGAGGAGATAAAAAAGAGCTTTAGAGTTAATGTCAAAGTAAGCCTACAGCGATATTTAGACAATTATGGTTATAACTCATCAATTATAGAACGATTAGCCACAATTGATAATCCTGCTGATATGGTAAAAGAGTTTTTGGAAATTACAAAAGATGATAAAATCTATCTTCTTATAGACGAATACGACCAATTTGCCAATGCCATCCTAGCCTATAGTATAAAAGATTTTCTGGAGATAGTTGGTAAAGGAGGGTTTGTCCGAAGTTTCTATGAGGTATTAAAGACAGCTACTCTTGCAGGGACAGTTCAAAAGATGTTTATTACAGGAGTAACCCCAATTACACTTGATAGTTTAAGTAGTGGGTTTAATATTGTAAAACATATTACCTACAAAGAGGAGTTTAACGCCTTAGCAGGATTTACCCAAGAGGAGGTAATCTACTCATTGGAGCAGTATCTCTTTAAAAAGTGTGACACTATAGATAGAGATAGATTAATAGAGAAGTTAAAAATATGGTATAACGGTTATCTATTTAATATTCAAGCTAACAAACGAATTTATAATGCTACGCTAATTAACTATTTTCTCTCTGAATATGATAAAAAACGGTGTAAAATGCCCAGAAAGATGTTAGATAGCAATGTAGCAAGTGACTATAAGGCTATTATGAGACTATTTAATATTGGAGATAGTGAGAGAAACTATAAGATACTAAGAGAGTTAATAGAGAAAAATACTATTTCAGGGCAAATAAAGGATAGATATGATTTAAATAGAGAGTTTAGCCGAGATGATTTTATAACACTAATTTATTCTATGGGATTTATAACCATAAAAGATGAACTCTTTGGTGAAGAGATGGAGTTTGAGATACCAAACTATGTAATAAAAATACTCTATTTTAACTACTTTGCCATTGAACTTAAAAAGAGAAATAACTTACAGATAGATACAGATATAAGAAAGATATTGGTTGATATGGCATTGGGAGATATAGAACCATTTAAAAACCAATTAGATGAGGTTATAAAAACACTCTCAAATCGAGACCATCAAGGTTTTAATGAAAAATATTTTCAGATAATTGCCCTTGCATTACTGAGTTTCTCATCAGATTTCTATTTTATTGACTCACAACCTGAAAAAGATAGAAAATATCCAGATA
>JALWZK010000071.1 GCA_027002665.1 Campylobacteraceae bacterium
ATATATCTATTAGAAAAAATATAACATCTACACTCTCTAAGGCTTTCATTGTGATAATCTCATCATTCTTATTTAGATTATTATTAAATCCGGGTGTATCATATATAACCATAGAGTTTAATCTCTCAAATGGATAGGCATACTCTATATAGTAGGTTTTTGTATCTTGGGAATTGCTTTTTAGATGTTGGGATAACTCTTTATACTCACTATAGCTTATCTCTTTACCATCAATAGTAATTTTTTCCCTCTCCCCATAATAAAATTTTGTAATAGATGAGGTTGTCGGTTTTACAGCCATAGGGCAGATGGGTTTACCAAATAGAGAGTTTATAAAGGTTGATTTTCCACTTGTAAAGCTTCCTATTACTCCAACTTCAACTCTACTATTACCCTTTTCAAACTCGATACGGTTAATAAGTAGATTAAAAGCCTCATACTCCAACTTTTCCATATTACTGGTATCTAATCCATTCTCTTTTAGTAGTGTAGTTATATTTTTTATAGTAGATAGGTCCCCAATCATATTCTTAGAGAACTCATCTATTGAGACTCTATTTGAAAAATACTCTCTTTTATTTAAAGACATCTCAAACCTTTTGCATTAACTCTAAATCTAAAATATCATCGTTTAACTGCTCCATAGTTCTATTAAACTTATCAAATTTATCAGATTTGTCCCTATATATCTGATTTAACATAAGTTTACTATCCTTTAATCTATTTGTTAATTCATCAAAAATCTCCTTATGAACCCTTTCCTTTAAATCCTCCTCTATCCGTAGGCTAATATCTTTTGATAACTCCTCAATCATAGATGAAAGTCTCTTTTCTATCAATTTTTCACCTATCTTATCACCTATAAACTCCATTGGATTTACTCTCTCAATAAGTCTTGCAGTCTCTTTTAGACGATTATTCCCCTCATAGGATAAAATCATCTGAGAACCACTTCTTACAAATAGACCAAAAATTCCATTAACTCCGGCAGAACCAAAAGATAGAAGCTCAATTAAGACAACCATACCAATATCTTTACCAACATCTATCTGTCTAAGTAAATCATGAACTATATTCTCTAATTTTAAAAACTCTTGAGTAGATTTACTATTAATATCTATCTTTAACTCTTTAAAATGTTTCGATATGATTTTATCAACTTTAAGCTCAATTTCACTCTTCATCTCCTCTACTATTGAGGTTATCTTTTTACTATCCCTAATAGATTTTAATCTCTCTAAGTATCTATTTAAGATAGAGGATATAGTCCCCTCTATATCTGGAGTAATCTCTTCAAGAGAGTTTAGAATCTCATCTTTCTGCTTATCCAATATATATATCTGCTCTTCCAACTCCAACTCCTTCTCCTTCAGTTCAGATAGGTCAAGAGTTGAGTGTTCTCTTTTATATATGAGTCTATCTAAGAGCTGCTCTGCTATACTATTTAACTCATTCTCAAATTTTCTCTTTGTTAATATCTCCTTTCTATTAATAAAGTTCTCTTTAAAACTATTTTTAAGTGCATCCAGATTGAAATTCTCTTCTCCATTCATTGCCTCTAAGGCTGATACAACTATAACTTTCTTTCTAATATTCTCCATGCCCAGATTGTGATTTTTATTTAATTCAATAAGTTGAGAGATTATCTCTTTTTTTATTTTTGCTCTTGCTTTTGGAGATTTTGCATACCCATTGGTAATTACAAATAGTATATTATTGATAATAGGTTTTATCTCATCTTTGAGTAAAAAATTTATAACAGATTGGGTTAAACTCCCTTTTTGAATATGGTTACATATTACAGCACAATCCAAAAATGGTAGATAACCATAGGTAATATCTGTATCACTCTCATCAAGTGAAGATATACCGGGAGTATCAATCATTACATATCCATCTTCAAAAAAATCATTAGATGGAACTTCAAGCATGGCTTTTCTACCACTATCAGATAGTGCAATCTCTGAAAACTCTAAGGCAGATATCTGCTTCTTCTCTCCATCTATAAGTTCATAGAACTCTATGGAGTTCAATCCATCTTTTGCTACAATCTCAATGACACTTTTACTTGTCGGTTTCTCCATAGATGGCAAAATTTTCTTATTTAAAAGAGCATTAATAAGTGTAGATTTTCCAGAACTAAACTCTCCTAAGAATCCTATTTTTAAATCTATTTTATCATTACGCTTAGAGGTTTTTTCTAAAATATCTACTAAATTATAATTTTTTGAAATTTCTATGATTTTTTTCTGCATAATTAACTCTTTATTAATTTATTTTTTTTAATTATACAGTTTTTCTTTTAA
>JALWZK010000072.1:0-1526 GCA_027002665.1 Campylobacteraceae bacterium
AAACATACTAAGGTCATTTGCACCATCTCCAACTACTACTGTATCCTCTCTATCAATATTTAGAAGGCTCTGTAATCTCTGTAACATATCACCCTTGGAGAAGTTAAACATCATATCTCCACCAACTCTACCTGTCAATATGCCACCATTATTATGTAGTATATTTGAAAAATCTGCATCAATTTCCAATCTTTTACAAGCTGGAGAGGTAGCATTTCTAAATCCACCTGAAAAGCAGACAACTCTATAACCTCTACTCTTCAATCCCTTTACTGTCTCTGCTGCCCCGTTCATAATTGGCAAATTTTGACAAATCTTATCAACCTCTACTTTAGGAAGACCCTTCAGAAGTGCTACTCTGGTAGTGAGTGCTTCAAAAAAGTCTAACTCACCCTCCATTGCTCTTTGTGTAATAGATGCTACCTCCTTTTCAAATCCCAATGGTTTGGCTAAGAAATCTATGGTTTCACCGTCCATAAGTGTTGAATCAAAGTCAAATACAGCCAATTTCATATACTACCTCTATGTTAAATTTTGGTAGAATTATATCCAATAAACAATTAGGACTTAGAGATATTTATGTTTGAAAAATTTTGTAAAAGACTTCAGAGCGATAGACCATTTATTACAGTAGAGATAACGCCTCCTCATGGGGCCTCGATAGATAGGATTATAGAGACTATTAGAGAGTTAGAGTTAGATAAAAAGGTGGTAGGTTTTTCAGTTACAGACAATCCATTAGCAAAACTGAAAATGGACGCAACACTATCTGCCATTAAGATACAGCAGAGTTTTAAAAAACCGGTTATTACCACAATGAGTATGAGAGATAAGAATAAACTCTCACTTCAATCTACTCTTCTTGGTGCAAATGATTTTAATATAAGAGTAATTCTCGCTTTAACCGGTGACCCTGCAAAGTTATCCGACCAACCGGAGGTTAAAGGGGTTCTGGAGAGGGACTCTACACTTCTACTCAGTATCATATATAGGTTAAATAATGGATTAGACTATAACAATAGCCCATTAAATCCAAAACCCAAACCTATATATCCATTTGCTGTATCCAATGCCTATGCTAAAAATATGAAAAATATTAAAAAGAAGATGGTTAAAAAGTTGGATTATGGGGCGAGAGGGATTATTACACAACCGGTATATGATTTAGACAATGCAAAGGAGCTAATAGAGATATTTGAGAGTGCCAAAGAGGAGTCTATAAGAGATACGGCAAAAGATGCACAGCTTATCTTAGGACAGTTCCCCGTTGTAAGGGCAAGGACTGCAAATTTTATAGCAGATAGAGTTCCAGGGATTACCGTCCCAAAAGATATTATAGATGAGATGAACTTAGCTCAAATGGACGGAGAGGCAAAAGAGCAGGAGGTTGGATTTAATATCTCTAAAGAGATATTTGATACAGTTATTAAATTCCACCCCAAAGTTCATCTTATGACACATAATCGTTTTGATTTATGTAGTAAACTTATAGATGAGGTTATGGATTAAATGGTTTCCAATTAGTC
>JALWZK010000072.1:1536-2305 GCA_027002665.1 Campylobacteraceae bacterium
ATCCAAGATATACCCACTCAAGTTCTAAAATCTTTGCTAACTCGACTTGATATATAAGTGAATAGATTCCCAGAGATAATCTTGAGTAGTCCGGGTCATAATAAAAATATATGGCAGATATTCCATCATCAAGTATATCTAATAAATCAACGCCTATGATTTTTCCATCTCTTAAATATAGAACCTCTTTTCCAAACTCATAGGCGCCCTCTACGAAATTTTCTCTATACTCCCTTAAAGATATATTTCTATGCGACCAGTTATCCTTTTTATATTTAAAGTTATGATACTTATTATATAAATCTACATGACTTTGAGTTAGAGTGGGTTTCTGTATAACTATCTCTGTTTGATAATTTCTCTTTATAGATTTTTTTTGGGATTTGCTCAGTTTAAAATTATTAACATCTATTCTAAGAGATTTACACTCATTGCACCCATTACAGATTGGATGAAAGTAGTAACAACCAAATCTACGCCACCCTCTCTGAATTAGAGCAGTATTATATCTTTTTGTTGCTCTCTCTATATATTTATAATTCATACGAACACTCTTATCTGGAAGATAAGCACACTCATAATCTAACATACAAAAATCTGTTGATACCGGTTCCTCTTCTACAAAAACTGTTTTATTCATAAGAGAAATTTTATCGTAAAAATATCAATTTTTACTAATTTTTTCATATATTTTTTGGTATATTACTCTTTTTTTTAATAAGGGGTTTTAATGTTTCTTTATCAGCCAACAAATGGGTATATATATAAT
>JALWZK010000073.1 GCA_027002665.1 Campylobacteraceae bacterium
GGGTATGATGATGTAAATGATACTCTAGTAATTGCTATAATAGATGAAAAATCAAGAGTTCGAAATCTAAAAAAAAGACAAATTGGAAATATTAAGTGGCTAGGAATGAAAGGTGGAGATGGAAGATATGCACCTCATAGATTAACAGGTAAAAAATTTGTCTATATCGCTTCAGGAATTGCTGAATTTATGATTTTAAACGCCTCAGAGTTGGACTATATTGTAATGCAGTCTGATGGAGCAGATATTAACCAGCTTATTCCACATAATGCAACAGCAGTAATATTAGAGGATAATGATAAGCGAGATATTGTAAATCAGGAGGATAGAAAGTATCAATGTTATAAAAATCCAAATCAGTATAATCCATTTAAAAAGAAGGTTACAGATAAAATCTATGGGGATAAGATAGCTATCAGTTTTGAAAAGATTTTAAACAGAGAGTTAAAAGCTGGATATGATTTAAGAGATTTTGTAAAAGATGAACCGGAATATTGGCTTGAGCTTATTGAGGTTGAGGTAGAGAAACAGCTAATGGAGAAGAGAATACAATTAATGATGATGGGAGAAGAGTTCTGTCAGAGTAGAGTCGCAGCTCAAGAGATAATTATGACCTATTATGATAGATATCCTGACTATACAAAGATTAAAGATATGATAAGAGGTGTTGTTATAGCCCCTCCTCATACAGGAAAAACCTTTCTATTTCAGGATAGACCATATGTCCTAATTATTGTTCCAAGGGTTGAGCAGTGTACTGTATTTGAGGGAGAGTCAACAGAGAAGCTTTTAGATAAAATATCCAAACATGGAGCAATTATAACCTATCAGAAATTCTGTGGTCACTATAGGTATAATGATGAGTTTAGAAAGATGATAGATAATAAAAAAATAAAGTTAATTGTAGATGAGGCACATGAACTTCTAACCAGCCCATCAAAAGATTTTCAACTCATATATAATTTAGATGCTATATTTATGAGTGCAACTTTAGAGAAATTTTTTAGAAGAGATTTACAGAGATATAAATATAAACCTGCTCAACCAGATATAATATACTATACAAAAAATGGAGAACTTCCACAAGGTTATCGCCCAATTATATTTGTAGATAATGCAAAAGCACTTAAGGCAAACTATCCAAGAAACTCTGTAGTAAGTAGAAGACATAAAGATTTTAAGAGTGTAAATATTCATAAAACAGACCACAATATGGTATTTGTAACTAGTGCATTAAGAGAGGGAGTATCTATAAAAAATAAAAATTTTAACGCCTCTATGGTTTATAGTAAGGAGTGCCGACTATGGAGTATGAAACAGAAGATACAGGCTCTATATAGATTAAGAAGAGATGATGCGATAAAGATAATATCAGCCCCACCAAAAGAACAATATACAAAATATATAGATTATGATTGGTGGAAGAATTTTATAAAAAATAATACAAAAGAGCAGATAGCCAATACAGTTATGGGAGAACACTACTCAAAAATGATGGAGATAACACATAAGGTAAATAATTATGAAAAGATAGATGAGTATAGTATTATCTGCTATCTGGGCTATCTAACACGAAATAATTATGATAAAGACTTCTTTAGGTTTGTAGAGTATGAAGATAACTTTGTACCGATAGAGATAAATACAAAAATTGAAAAATATAAACCGAAAAAAGAGGATGAGGAGTATTTCTATCACTACTTTGAAGAGAAAGAGCAGTGGGCAATTCCAAAAAAGAAGAGAAAAGCGTTTGAGTCATGGTTACAGCACTATAATAGTGGATTTGTAGGCAAATTAGAGAAGCTAAATAAGTTTAAAAACCTAAATGAGATATATCTCAAGAGTAACTTAGCCAAAACTGTAAAAGCTCAATATAATAAGATGTATAAACGAAGGGGTAAAAGATACAATATAGGTATGTTCTATAAGCTATTGAGGGGAATTGCAAAAATAGAGATTAGAGATGATAAGACAGGTAAAATTATGCAGAGACTGAGTTCAAAAACAGATTTAAAACATATATCAATACGGGTGGTAGATAAGTGTTCCATTGCGGGGATTAAAGTGACTACTCTAATTGAGGATTGGTTATATGACCTTATTAAATCTGATACAACTCTAATACAGGAACCTCAACCAGAGTATGCCTATATATGAGCAGGGAGAGATTAAATCTCCTCTGCCTTATGAACATCATATAAGATATCATCCATTGGGTGGCGATACATAGGCATTGCAAGTCTCTTCTCATCTAAGATGTGACCAATAAATCCTATTGAGCGACCAACAATA
>JALWZK010000074.1 GCA_027002665.1 Campylobacteraceae bacterium
CCTATTTGTAGTCTTAAGTGTTGTATGGATTGCAAATATATTAGCAGCGAGTTTAAAACTATATAAGTTGGTTATTCTATTCTATCTCTTGGGTTATATTGCTATATATATATGTTTTATATTTTTAAGAGAGTATCAACTTATTGGACTACTTATCTCATTTATAATAGGAAATAGTCTCCTCTTTATTCTACTATTTTTGGGGATTATCTACTACTATCCATCATCAAATAAAAATAATAGAAAATTTATTAGATTTGATATGTTTAAACAGAACTATGGAAAGTTCTATTGGAAGCTTGGGTGGTCCGGTATGCTATATAATATATCTATCTGGATAGATAAGGTGATATTCTGGTTTAGTCCAATAGTTGGATATGCTGTTATAGATAGACTTCACGCCTCTATGGTGTATGATTTTCCAATATTTCTGGCATACCTATCTATTATTCCCGGTATGGCTATATTCTTCTATAGATTGGAGGCAGATTTTGCAGACTCTTATGCGAGATTTTACCACGCTATCAATAAACATGGAACCTTAGAGCAGATTAGAAAATATAAACAGAGTATGATAGATGGAGTAAAACGGACTATCCATGAGGTTCTATTTGTGCAGGGAATGTTCAATATTCTACTATTCTTAAGCTCAAAAAAGCTATTTGAAATATTTATGTTACCTAAGCTATATCTACCACTATTTTATATTGATGTAATTGGGGTGCAACTTCAACTTGGATTTATGTCTATCTTGGCATATCTATACTACTTAGATAGGGAGAAGGAGGCACTAATATATACAGCTCTATTTGTGGTTCTAAATGCTCTTCTCACTTGGATAACTATTCAGTTGGGACCATACTTTTATGGATACGGTTTTAGTATAGCCCTACTTATACTATTTGTCGCAAGTATAAATACACTAAATAACATTTTACAGGAGTTGGATTATCAAACCTTTATGTTGCAATAGATTACTGTTTTTAATTATGATATTGTCAAGTATAGTTTTTGGTGATAGTAGATATGCATTTATCTATAGTAAAAATATAGATGATACATTTATAAACTTCTACGATAAGGTGGTGGTCGATGCCGATATAGTTGATGATATATATGCCTTTAGATACCCCAAAAAGATGGTAGCCTATATTAGTATAGGTGAGATTGAGAAGTGGCGAAAGCAGAGATATAAGAAGAGTTGGATTATCTCTAAGAATAGGACTTGGAACTCACTTATAGCCGATATTAGTAATATAGAGTATCAAAAATTTTTATTAGATAGGGCAGATGAGTTATATAAGAGAGGATATAGAAACTTCTTTTTAGATACTATGGACGCTTATCATATAACATCTAAGGATAGAAAGCTATTTTTAAAACTTCAAAATGGGCTTATAGAGTTTATCCACAAATTACATAGAAGATACCCTAAAGCCAAAATTATAACAAATAGAGGATTTGAGATATTGGATAAGATACATAGTGATATATCGGCAGTTGCTGTTGAGAGTCTATTCGGAAAATATGACCACAATAGTAAAAGTTATGGAGAGGTATCTAAAAAAGATAGAGAGTGGATATTATCCAACCTCAAGAGGGTAAAAGAGTATGGACTTGACGCTATATCTATTGATTATAGTAATGGAGGAGAGAGGGAGAGGAGAGAGATAGCGAAGAAGATAAGAGCCTTGGGGATAATCCCCTATGTTACAGATGGACTACTTCAGGAGCAGGGTGAGTGCGATGTAAAAAGGGTTAGAAGAGATATCCTTATACTCTTCAATGCCTCTTCATTTAAAGATAGCAATGCAGTATATTCGGATGTCCATCTAATAACATCTATGCCAATAGAGCATTATGGATATATTCCAATACTTTATGATATATCAACCAGAGATTTACCCCAAAGTGTAGCGGATAGATACCATGCAGTATTGATATGGAGTTCCGGCTATACAAAAAATAATAGTAAAATATATAGTTGGGTTAAAAAGGTAAAAGATAGAAGTATAAAGGTTCTATTTATTAACAGTTTTGTCTTTAAAGCGACTGAAGAGAGATTAAACGAATTTGGATTAAAGGTAGAGAAGAATAGAAACTCGCTCTTAGACAAATGTAGAGTAGTCTATCATAAGCCATATAAACCATTTGAGATAAAATTTCCTATTGAGTATAAATATAATTTTATAAACCCAATAAGAGGGAAAAAAATTATAACTGTAAAGTATAAAAACTCTCAAATAGATACCCCTATAGCTATTCACCCTTG
>JALWZK010000075.1 GCA_027002665.1 Campylobacteraceae bacterium
CTCTTATCTTTAATATATACTATATCTTTTATATCAGATATAAGGCTTGGCTTTTTAGCTATCTCATTTACTGCTAATATCATGATTATCTCCTATTAAAATTACTCTCATAATAACATACTATTTGTAATATACTACTTTAATAAAAATTGTATATAATTTAAAAAAATATAAGGATTTATTTATGAAGTTAATATTAAGTTTAATATCTCTATCTCTATTGGCAAATGCCCATCAAGTTGGTGGAACAGGTTTTCTATCTGGATTGGAACACCCTGTCTTAGGATTTGACCATTTCTTAGCAATGGTTAGTGTTGGAATTTGGAGTGCTCAAATTGGAGGTAGAGCAATATGGTATGTTCCTGCCACTTTTGTATCTTTTATGATTATAGGTGGAATCTTGGGTATATATGAGATTGAAGTTCCAATTTTTGAGATAGGTATTGCAATGTCTGTATTTCTACTTGGTATAGCAATAGCGAGTGAGAGATTTATTCCGGTAAAGATTGGGTTAGCATTTGTAGCCTTTTTTGGAATATTTCATGGTTATGCGCATGGGGTTGAGATGCCAACTATTCTAAATCCACTTCTATACTCAATAGGTTTTGTGCTTGGAACTTCACTTATTCATATCTTAGGTGTATTTATTGGAGTGTTATCTGAGAAAAATAGAAAATCAGCACAATTTTTAAGATATATTGGAGCTGGAATTGCAGGAATTGGACTTCATATCTTAACCTCATTTATTCCACTAATATCGGTTATAATTAAAATGCAATAGAGAAGCAAAATGAAAAAAATTATATATATTTTTTTATTAATTACTATCTTAAATGCTCATACTAAAATGATGTTAAAGAGATACTATACCTATTATCTATTGGGTTATAAATACTCTATGAGCATCTTAAACGATGTAAACAGTAGAGAGGTAGCATTAAAGAATGGTAAGCAGATGTGTATAGATACTTTGGGTTCTGCCTATATGGACTCTAAGTTTAAAGGTGCATGTATTTTGGGTGTAACCAATGCGATGAGTGGAAAGGCTAAAATAGATTTAAAAACCTTTCTAAATAGCTATATTCACGAGAAGTTCTAATCTTTTTTAGATTTCTTTAACTTCTCAATAGTCTCTTCAGCTTTTACTAAAACTCTCTCAAACTCCATTAACTCTTCATCTTTTTTCTGTATTAAAGCCTCCAACTCTCTAATTCGAGATGTTATATTGTTTCCATGTTTCTGTTGTATCTCCTGCAGACTATTTGATGTCTTTTGAAGCAGATTTATCTTCTTCATAAGCTCACCTTTTAACTCTCTATTTTTCTTGTTACACTCCTCTACCAACTCCTTCTGTCTATTATATTTCTCCTGAAGGGTTTTTAGTTGGGAGTTATATTCATCTTCTCTAATGTTTATCTCATCATAATCTAAATCATACTCTTCTGCCCCCACAGCCCTTGCAAAAAGCCAACCAATTAAAAAACCTAATAGCACAGCTACTATTAAACAGATTGCCATCTCTCCAATTAACTCTAACATATCTCTATCTCCTTTTTATCTCAATTTCTACTCTTCTATTTAAAGGGCTATATGGCTTATCTTTATAGAGTAAATTATCTTCCCCATATCCTTCATATTCTATAATATCTGGATTAATGCCGTGACTTCCAAGATATAGTTTTACACTCTTAGCTCTCGCTTTACTTATCCATTTATTAACACTTTTCTTACCACTGGCATCTGTATAACCCTTAACATATACTTTTATATCAGGAATATCTTTTATTATAGCTATAATCTCTTTCAATACTTTTTTACTTTGAGGTGTTAATTTTGCACGATTTCTATAAAAATTAATCTTTTTCTCTTTTAGTATCTCTGTTATTCTATTTTGAGCTATCTCTACATCATCTTCTATACTATTATTCTCAACATCTGCAACTATATCTTTACTACTATTTGTGTCAGTTGAAGTTATATTCTCTTCAATAGTTTCATCTTCTATAGTCGTCACATTTTTATCTTCACTCTGAATAGCATTATCTATTTTAGATATATTAACCTCTTCACTCTGAATCTCCTTAGATGAGTTACTACTTTGATTGTTATCTGTTTTAATATCTATTTTAGATGCCAACTCTTTTGATTTATTAATAAACCCCTCTTTTTGTATAAAAATACACAAGACTATATATAAAATAGATATTATTGAACCATATAAAAGTATTTTATTACTTTT
>JALWZK010000076.1 GCA_027002665.1 Campylobacteraceae bacterium
GTTATATATAGATTTTGATGATTTGGAAAGAAAAAAGTATATCTCTTTATTTAAGGAGTATTTTAAAGATATATTTGTTACAGAGAAAGAGCCATTGAAGTTCTACTATGATTATAAACCGGATATTGTTATAGTTGAACTTCTTACTCCCTCCGCTATAGATTTTGTAAAAAAGGTTAGAGAAATAGACGATAAGGTAATATTAATTGCCATTACCAGAGATTCTACCGTTAAGACTCTTATGAGTGTTATTGAACTCTCTTTTTCAAGTTATATGATAAAACCCATCGATAGAAAGATATTAGAAGATGAGCTAATTAAACTCTCAAAAAAAATCAGAGATAGAGATAGAATATATCTTCCATACTCTTGTCAATGGGATATAAAGAGTAAAACTCTATTCTATAAAGATGAGGTTGTATTCTTAACAAAAAAAGAGTCAAAATTGTTTGAACTTCTCATTAAGAAAAAGGGCAAATTTTGTAGTGATGATGATATTCTATTCTTTGTGTGGGGAGATGATTTCAATAAATCTATAACAAAATCATCTGTCCGAACACTTATAAAAAATTTACGCAAAAAACTACCAAATGGATTAATTAAAAACCAATATGGTGTAGGATATAAAATTATAGCTTAAATTCTAACATTCAACCTACCTCTTCACAGCCTTTCCTAGGTCCCACATAGGCATAAATATTCCAAGTGCCATTAAAAGCACCAATCCAGCAATAAAAAATAGCATAATAGGTTCAATATATGCCGCAAGGTTATCAATGAGGTCTTGAAATCTACTATCATAGTAGTTTGTGACTTTCTCTAACATCATATCGAGCTGTCCACTACTCTCTCCCGCTCGTATCATCTGTAGTAGCATATTTTCAAATAGCTCTGTCTGCTCTAAGGCCTCAGATAGGGAGATACCTCGAGCAATATTTGCATTGACTGTCAAGAGTTTCTGTTTTATATATAGATTTTCTACCATATCGACAGCTGTATCAAGTGCTTCAGAGACTGGGATACCTGCCCTTACCAACTCTCCAAATACTAAAGTATATTTATGCATAGTCGAGAAGAATATAACCTTGTGTATTAAGTAAAATCTGGGGTGGATTAAAATCTTATCTACTCTATATTTAAAATTTTTATTTGTCTTATAGGTATGGATAAATATAAAAATAATAGTAGCTAATCCACCGAGAACATAGAGTCCATAGTTATTTAAGATATTTTCTAAAAATAGTAGTATCTGTGTAGGAAGTGGAAGCTCTGCTTTAAATTTTTCAAACATAGCTTTAAATTTTGGAACAACCACCATAATTAGAATGGTAAATGCAATTCCCATTGCTACAAATGTAATTAGAGGTGTTCTAATAGCCTTTTTAAACTTTTTAGTATTATCTCTAATGCTCTCTAAAATATCTGCTAACTTATGGTAAGCTCCAGATATATTTCCTGTCTTTTCTCCAAGATTTGTCATGGCGAGTGCCACATGTCCAAAATCCTCTCTATATGGTTCTATTGAGTCGCTAATTCCCTTTCCTGCATTTATATCATTACTAATTGTGCTATATATCTTCTTTAATCTCTCATTCTCCGTATTTTTCGCAACCTCATCAATTGCATCATGAATTGATATTCCTGCATCTGTCATAACTGCTATCTGTCTAATAGATGAGATTTTATTTGAAATATCTATTTTGGGTTGAAATGAACCTTTTAGACTTGAGAAGAAGTCTGCTATTCTATCACCTATGTTTGGAGTTGTCTCTTCAGCCTTAATAATATTGAATCCACTAAACTCCTGCTTGGCGGTTCTAATAGCACTAATCTTACTCTTCGCCTTTACTATCTCGTAACTTCGTTTACCTCTTCTACTCATTGTAACTTTATAGTAGTTCATTATCTTGCCACCCTCAATACCTCTTCAACTGAAGTTCTACCTTGTAGTGCCTTATTTACTCCATCTTGAAGCATAGTTATAAATCCCTCTTTAAATGCCTGTTCTCTTAATTTCTCCTTAGATGCACCATTTGCAATCATTGTGGACAGCTCGTCAGAGATTAATAGAACCTCTGAAATCATCTCTCTTCCCACATATCCACTATTATTACATACAGCACACCCTTTCCCCTTATAGAATTTTGGATTTTTTGGTAGATACCTCTCTATCTCCTTTAAATTATCCGGATTGACATTTTTATCCTCCTCTTTGCATACACTACATATCTTTCTCACAAGTCTCTGCCCCTGAATACCAACAACAGCTCCTGCCAATAGATAATCCTCTATCCCCATATCCTGCATTCTATTTATAGCTGAAATTGCATCGTTTGTGTGTAGAGTAGATAGAACTAAGTGTCCTGTGAGGGCTGCCTCTATTGCAATTCGTAGGGTCTCTTGGTCTCTAATCTCCCCAATCATAATCTTATCGGGGTCCTGTCTAAGTATAGAACGGAGGGCGGCCGCAAAGGTGAGTCCTGTATTTGCACTAACTTGAACCTGTTGTATCCCACTCATCTGATACTCAACCGGGTCCTCAACAGTAATAATCTTATCTTTCACATCAATAATAGCATTTAATGCTCCATATAGAGTTGTAGTCTTCCCTGAACCGGTTGGACCCGTTACAAGCATAATCCCATAAGGAGATTTTATACCTTTAGTAAACTTCTTATAGGCTATGGGGTTCATTCCTGCATCTTCCAACTTAACTAAGGCTTTAGATTTATCTAAAATTCTCATAACAATAGATTCCCCAAATAGCGTCGGTAGAGTTGAGACCCTAAAATCATATACATTTCCATTTACTACTCGTGTAAATCTTCCATCTTGTGGTTTTCGCTTCTCTGCTATATCTAAGTTTGAGAGAAGTTTGGTTCTTGATGCCAGAGGTCCAAATATAACCTTTTCAAGTTTAAAATACTCCTGAAGCATACCGTCAATTCTAAATCTAACTATACAGTTATGTTCTGTCGCCTCTATATGAATATCACTCGTCTTTGCATCAATGGCAGTTTTTAAAATGGTCTCAATAAGTTTGAGGACGGCAGGGGACTCATTACTATCCTCTGCTATCTCTGTAGCTCCATCTGTCAAATCGTGCTTAATATCTTCAGAGTATTCAACCACCTCCTCATTAGTCTTAAGCCTTAGAAGCTCTTTTTTTATCATCTTCTCCTTTGCAATGGCCACCTCCATTATCTTTCCGTGAAAAAATCTCTCAATAGCTCCCTTAGCCTCAAAATCGTTTGGATTTGCAAATGCCACTGTTACCACAGAGTCTTTTACATATAGTGGTAGAGCGTTATATCTTATGAGCTGTTTGAGAGGTAATCTCTCTAAGAGTTTATAGTCTATATCAATATCATTTATCTCAATATATTTAATATCTAAATTTTTGGCAATCCTCTTCAATATTCGTGTTGTATCAATTCCATTGATTGACTCCAAATCCTCCATCTCAATAGTGTGCATTCTCAGCTCTTTTATTAGAGCCTCTTCCATCTGAATAACATTGATAATCTTTACCTTAATGAGATTTTCAATATTTACCCTCTCTTTACCATATTTTTTTATAAAAAGCTCCAACTTAGCTTGGTCTATTACTCCATTTTGAATCAATATATCTATAATTCTCTCCATAAATTATCTCCTATCTATATCTATATCTTTTTATAAATCTATCACTATTAAAAACATCAATAATCATATAACCATCTTTTATATATACGCTATAACTATTATCTCCACTCTCCAATCTATATACTCCATCTATTAACCTATACTCTTTTTTCACAAATAGGTTAAAAATTTTTGATATTGTAAAATTTGTCTTTGGTAGGGTTAGATAACTTAGTGATTTCTTATCTAAGATTGCCTGTCTCAATAGATTTTTTTGAAGTAGAATGGTTGCAAAATAACTTGCATTCTCTCTTGAACTTTTTGTCTTATTTAGACTTATCATAGATGTTGCAACTCTATCTATATTGTTGGTCTCTAAACATGAGAGGCCATATAGAGTTAAAAATTTTTCATTATCTCTATTTGTAGAGTAGTGTTTAAATCCATAATCGCACCCCTTATCATACTCCTGCTTCTCATAAAGTTTATATAGAGTTGAGAGGTCTGATGCGAATATACTTAATATAGATATTATTAGAATTAGAATAACTCTCACTATATCCCCTTTGAATTTATCTTTTCTATTAAACGCTTCGCTCTTGGTGATTTTGTTCTATTATAGTAGGCTATTAGAACTTTCAAGGCCTCTTCTCTCTTACCAAGTGCATTTTTTGATTTTGCAAAGAGTAACCAGCTCTTTTCAGAGTTCTTATCTAAGTTATTTGCCTTTAATGCCCACATTTCAGACTCCTTATAGTTCCCTGCTCTATAGTATGCCTCTCCGATAAGTAGAGCATCTCTTGGATTTTTATTTCTATAAAACTTCTTTTTCATAATCTCTATATAGTTATTGGAAGTAATTTTTAAATCTATCTTTTTTATCTTATGCTCTGTCTCCTCCTCTTTAACTTCTCTTTTGACTACCGGTCTGGGTTTAACCTTTTTTTTAACCACCAATTTAGGTTTGACTCTTTTACTTTTGACTAATCTCTTTTTATGTCTAATAATCTTTTTGGGTCTTCTCTTAACCTCTTCACTATCAACATCTACTATGGGAATAGTCGGAGCCAATTGAATAATATCTTTTCTATGCTCTGCTGTTGGCATAGGGGTAGGGGTAAGAGTAGGTGATGGAGTTGCTATTGAGATATTTGTATCCGAGATATTTTTATCATCTATTACCTTAGATACTACAGCTTTTTTACTGCCAAAATCCAATTTATATAATATATAATAACCACTATATATTAATGAACCTATAATAGCCACTATTAATACTATTAGCATTAAACTCTTTGTCTTATATTTTAACCATCTCTTTTCAAGCTCTTTTACATTAATCATGTATATATCCTATCTTTATTGCTGTCATTTCAAGAATTTTTTTAGAGAGTTTTGTTCCCAAAATCTTCTCTGGACTATTAATATCGTAAAACTCATATATATTAAAGAGGGTATATAGGAACTTATTTGTCTCTCTAAAATTACCTTTTGTAAATTGATGTATAAACTTAATATGCTTAGGTGTAAACATATTTGCCACCTCCACAAAACCTTTCTGTATCAACTTCTTCTGAATATAAATCTCTAAATCTTCAATTGAGACATTTCTAAGCTCTACAACCTCCCATATACGAGTCTTAAAATGCTCTTTTGCAATTATCTCTTCATTATCTGTCTTATGTAGTGTAATTACAAACTTTATTACCCTTGTATCCGATAGGAGTCTAATCTTCTCCATAAGTGCTTCACTATAGAGTTGGCACTCATCGAGTAGAAATATAATCTCTCTCTTGCCCTTTAGATTTTGAACATATTTCAGTAATCCATTAAAATTGACACGCATATTATCTGGGATTTTTTGAGATGAGATAGACTCATATATACTCTTTAAAAACTCCTTTTCACTGAGAATTGGAGTCTCAAAATAGTGTATCTCTCTTATATTTCTTAAATTATGGTATAATCTATTTAGAAGCATACTCTTTCCCGTTCCCGGTCTTCCAAATAGAAGTATCATCTTGAGAGGCTTATTTAGACTATCCTCTAAGGTTTGATAGTTAAAAGCGGTCAGTGGTAACTCTACAAAGTTACTATTATCGACACTATCTATAAATATATTTTTAACATCACTATATTTACTTTTTCTCATCTTTTAACTTTCTATATCCCAAATCCTCTAAGGATAGCTCTCTATCTTTTTTAATAATATGGGGAGTGATTATTAAGACCAACTCCTCAACACTATTAATCTTAACCTCTCGTTTAAATAGTTGGTCGAGAAGAGGTAAATCTCCAAGTAGCGGAACCTTAGATACCTTTGTCCCTTTCTTAGATGAGATGAGTCCCCCCAAGATGACATGTTGCCCATCTCTCATTGTTACAACTGAAGAGATTTGTTTTCTTGATAAGTCTGGTGGAATATTTCTTGAGCCTGTATTATCTCTCTGGACTACATCTAAGGTATCGGATATTGATGGATTAATCTTTAGAGTAATTATCCCATCTTCTGAAATCTCTGGCGTAATATCCAATAGAATCCCTGCAAATACAGAATCTATCGTCTCTCCACTTGTTGAACTTCCTGCTCCACTTGCACCTTGTAGCACAGATTGTGTCTGTATCTTATAGAATAGCTCATTTCCAACCGATATGAGTGCCGGTTGATTATTTAGAGTTAATACTTTAGGATTAGAGATAGACCTTACATCACCTTGAGTTTTTAAAAATTTTATAATATCGTTCATCTTAACGGAGCTATTAGCTACCAATCCTCTTGCATTTGGAACTCCACCCTTGCCGAGAGTTGCACTGTCAATACTATTTCCACCAGTGCTATCTTGACTCCACCCCAACTCTGTAATATTCTTCTTAGATAGAATAAATGTCGATACTGCCATATTTTGTAAACTATATAGTTGCGACCAGTCGATACCTGTTGTGGCACTATCATCAAAGGAGACACTTAAAATACTTACATCAATTAATACCTGATTTTGTAGCTGCTTTGAAATCTCATGAATATACTCTGATACCCTTTTCAACTGCTGAGGTGTTCCGGTAACTGTAATCATTCCCGCCTCTGCATTTACTATTGGCTCTGGAGCTTTATAGTTATCTTCTGGTCTATTGATGAGACTATGCAACTCTTTCGCTATTTTTGACCAAAACTTAAAATTGTCATTTGTCTCAATAGATACACCTGTTTTAGAACCGGTAGAGCCACTCCCTTTATCTCCACCACCTCCAGCACTCTTTACACCACCTCCCGAGCTACTATTATTTGCAATAGTTACATGTGCATTACTCTTTCCGATTCTCTCTCCAGATATATAATCCAATCTAAATGTTTTAGTCTTAAGATAGTATATCTCTAATCTATTTCCAATTAAATCGTAACCTATATTATTTTCAGTTAATATGGTATCTAAAAACTCGATTAGAGAGGCATTTTTTAAATTTACAAAATATAGATGCTCTTGAAGTCGCTTCTTTGCCTCTCTATCTTTTACAATAATAGTCAATCCACATGCATCTGCAATATTTTCTATAACATCACTATATGTTAATGAACTATCAAGGGTTACTGTAAACATTTGAGTAGCACAATTTTGTGCTTGAATATTACTTACTCCTATGTTTAAAAATAGAGATATTATTATAATTTTTTTTAAAAATCTCATTTTGATGTCCTTATAAACATTTTAAATTTTCTCTTTCTCTCTCTTATCTTAAGTCGCTTCTCTCCTCTTATATCTCTTAAAATAACAGTTCTATTTCCAATGGCTTTAATGGTATATCCTCCAAGTTTACTACCTACCTTATACCATTTTCCATTGATAAAGGCTCTATGGTTAAGAATGGCCTTAAGCTCATATACCTCCTCAGGCTCTATAACCTTAACCTTCTTAATTTTAACTTCCTCTTTTTTGGACTCCTCTTTTACAACTCTCTTCTCTATTGCAAATGGATTTGGAGTGTTATCTAAAACATTTAGACCCAATCCTACTCTCTCAACTTTTATTCTATTTACCATTTCAG
>JALWZK010000077.1 GCA_027002665.1 Campylobacteraceae bacterium
TCTCCAAAGACGTGGCTGCATGTTCCATCAAAATATCTTCGCTCAATGCAAACTCTTCATAACATCTTTTATCTAAACTGCCAACTTCAGTAAATAGTTTTTGCATTTTTTATATCTCCTAATATTTGGTTGAGATAGATGTCCAAATATATGGTAGTGATTGTTATCTTTTGCCTCGTCTATTAGATATGATAGAAGTCTATCTAAGCTTACACCTCTATTTTCACTTCGTGAAGCAGATTTAACCATATTGGCATGGGCTACTTTTGTATCTTGTGTTAAATACTTCTCCATACAAGGGGCGTGTGTCATTGAGACTGAGAACTCAATTCCATAACTATACTTTAACCATATATAAGAGTTATTATATAACTCTAAAAACTTATCTTTCAGAGAAGAATTTTTCTCTAAGAGATAAGAAGTATTATAATACTTTCTCTTATTCTCTAAGGTTTTACTATTTAACTCTATTCTATTGGTTATATATCTATATACCATCTCCTCATGGTTGCCTCTGATGAGGTATAATCTCTGATTATATCTATCATTTAGATAGTGATAGTTCCTATATATGAACTCTATGGTTTCAGTTAATTTCTCTTCATTCGCTTTATCTATAAAATCACCCAATAGTATAATCGATTTATTGGATAGATTAGTAATAAGCCCATTTTTATCTATCTTAAAGCCATTTGTTATAAGTAGAAGTTTAAGCTCATCAATACAGCCATGCACATCTCCTATAACAATATAGCTATATCTATTGGATAGATACATTAACTCACAATAAAGTCTCTTCTTGCGGCATTCAATTCAATAATAAATCCACCTGTAGCATCAATAAATGACATAAGTGCCAACACTAAGAAGGTGGCATTTTGTGCCCACGGAACCAAGAAGAACATAACCATAAAGATAATTGCAACAACAAAACTTAAAAGAGTCTCTGTCGCTCCAAACTCTCTCGAAGTCGCTGCCTTTGCCACCTCTACAAATAGTGCCAATGAGCCTATAATTAAAAATAGCTCTCTCACTCTAATAATAAACTCACCTCCAGATGATAGATGGTGTATAAGCACTGGTGTATTTAAATCGATACCTTTAAAAAAAGGTATATAATCTTGACCAATATGTAACCCCACATAGGCTAATAGTATCCATGTAAATGTTGACATTCCTGTGATAAAAAACATTCCTCTACTCCTTCTTTTCTTTTTCTCTTTTTTATCTTCTAAAACTTTCTTTACAAAAAACATAATAGTAGCTATTTCATAGCTTTTGATATATATTCAGCACTCATTACTTTCTCAATACCTGAATTTTCTATATCTGCTGGATAGACTACAAATTTTGAATTTTCCGATGTCGATAACTCTCTCATTGAGTCTATATATGATGTTTTGGTTAAAAATGACATTATCTTCTCATCAGAGATATCTGGCATTAGTGATTTTAAATCTTTTATAACCTTATAGGTTGCTTCAGCCCTCTTCTCTATCAGAAGTCTCTCACTATCTGCATTGAGTTCTGCAACTTTATGCTCTCCTTCTGCCTTTAGTATCGCCGCTCTCTGCTCTCTCTCTGCGGCTATCTCCTTCTCCATAGCATCAATAATAGCTTTGGGTTGCTTCATATTTTCAATTCTAATATTTTCAATCTTAACACCCCACCGTTTAATGCTCTCCTTCTCTACATTCTCCTTTATCTCCTTTGTAATAGCATCGACATTCTTCTGTATCTCTTCTAGATTTTTATTTCCTAAGGTGCTAAATACACTTGCTGAGATTGCACTCTCAACAGCTTTTTTATAATCTTTTACACTCTTAATAGCTTTCAAGGAATCGATAACTCTAACCGATGCAATTACATCAATATTCAGTCTAATATTATCTGCCGTGATAATCTCCTGTGCAGGTGGGTCAATCTCATGTTCTCTCATATCCACAATAGCCTCTCTTCTGTCGAGAAATGGAATAAAACGGTTTATCCCCTCTTTTAATACTCTATCTTTTCCGAGACGGTCAACAACCCACTCCGTCTCCGATTCAACCACAACATATTGAGTATATATGAAATAGGCTATAACTAAAATAATTAGGAATACCAGTAGCACACTATACAAAAAATCCATCTATATTTCCTTTCTATCTTTCTTTATGGGATAAGTTAGTTTTTAACTTCCAACAGTGTTATTATATCAAATAAAGTGAAAAAATATGATTTAAAAT
>JALWZK010000078.1 GCA_027002665.1 Campylobacteraceae bacterium
TAAAATCTCTCTCCATAGAGCAGTTCTCTCTACTTATATAGAGTTGTGAGAGGGGAGTTATTAGTGAACTTATCTCATTATCAAATTTATATTTATTTATTAAGAGTTGATATTTCAGTATTGGTTGAGTTAAAATAGCCATATACTGTTTATAGAATGCGGTTTGAAAATCGACTTTTCTACTATCTATAGCTTTTCTGATATTCTCTATCTGTTTTAGATGGAAAAATATATTTTGATTATCATAATTTACTTTTGAATTGGCAAGTGCAGAAAAGTATGAGTGTTGATTTATAGGGACCATAGATTTTTTTGCACTCTCTATTGCTCTATTGGTCTTAACTCTCTGTTTTAATAGTCTCTCTTTAATTTTTAAATTGTAGTTTGAGCCGATAAGACGAGAGGTTAATCCTCTCTCCTCTCCTATCTCCTGCAATATTAGATTTAAATATCTATTGTTATTTATAATATCTTTTAACTCATTTGCCTTATAGTAGTTACTATAAGATGTATATAGAAAATAGCTGGTTGCAATAAAAAGTAGTGATATAGGTAACATACTTATCAATTTTAATCTATTTTTCATCTGCATAGATTCAATCCCTTATCTCTGTTTTGGCTGTTTCATATACTTTTCGAGAGATTTAAATAGTCCCCAATATTTAATAAATAGTGGTTTTAATTTTGAATAGTCTGTGCAGAATTGTATCTCTTCCAATACATCTGCCAACTCATTAATTCTAAGGTTACTCGCTGCCCCTTTTAGTTTATGTCCCAACTCATGAATATTATCCATATCTTTTTGATAATATGATGCCAATAGATGGTCTTTATCGTGATGTGCCTGTTCAATAAAGTCTTCGACAAACTCCTCTATTAAGACAACAGGTAGATTTAACTCATCAGCTGCAACCTTAGGATTATAGTTTATTGGGAGAGGAGGTGCATCGTCCAATATAATCTCTTCACTATCATCGGATTTTTTAGACTCTTTTTTAACAGTTTTTGGAGTAGGCTCTATAGTAGTTGTATCATCTAAGGATAGGAAGTCGTCATCTAAATCGAGATTTAAATCCAATAAATCACTATTCTCTGACACGCTCTTTGTCTTCTCTTTCTCTCTATTAATAAGCTCTGTAAATTTAGTATCTAACTTATCCTCTTTTATATCACTGCTGAAGGTATCTTTTTCTATTATTTTTGGCTGACTCTTCTCAGGCTCCTTGAGTGTTAATAGTGCCAATTTTGTATAATACTCATCAATATAGTATGGCCTCTCTGTAGGAGTTGATTTTTGAATTTTTAATAGAAGAACGCTAACATGAGGTATCTTTAAAGTTGATGATAGAGTTACAAGATTTTTAATAGATTTATCATCTCCTGCCAATAACTTCTTCTCATCAATAATAGATTGGTCAATAAAACTATCAAGATAGAGTTTATAATCATCTACACTTAAACCTATCTCTTTTGAAATTCTATCTATATCAAGATATATTGGCTCATAGTTTAGTTGCAGTTTACTTACGCTATTTTTGGTAACTATTATATTGCTCAATTTTACTATTGTAATATCATCTTTTAAACTATAGAGTAAAATTTTGGAATAGTTTGCTTCAATTGTGCTATCACTTAACGATATATATATTTTACTATTTTCAAATTTAATGGTATCCCCGATTTTACTCCTTATAACATCTCCAATAGTTTTAAATCCCAAGAGTTCAATAAACTCCTCATCTGCCATCAATATCTTTTCTCTACTACTGTATCCATAATACATAAATATTTACCTCCACTCTACTTTTTACGAAATTGAGCATATCTCTCAATCTCCTCTTCTATATCTATTTTTGAAGCTGGCCTATGCACTATAATAAAACCTATAAGATTATTATTACTATCATATTTAGGTCTAATATGTATATTACTCCAAAAATACATACCATCTCGCCTAATATTTTTAATTGTAGTAAACCAACTTCTCATTCTTTTATCAAAAGTCCATAATTTATTGTAGATTGCATCAGGAACATCAGGATGTCTAAAAATTTTATGATTTTTACCAATAAGCTCTTCTCTCCTAAAACCTACTACTTCAGCAAAACTTGAATTGGCATAAGTGATAATCCCATTAGTATCAATCTCATATATTAAATTTTTTTTAAAGGTATATTCAATATCTAATGCAATAAGCTGATGCACTGGTCTCCTTTATAA
>JALWZK010000079.1 GCA_027002665.1 Campylobacteraceae bacterium
CTATCTTTAAATTAGAGAGATTGAGTGATATACTCAATTTGCAATAGCCTTAGTTAGATTTAAAAGGTTATTAGCCCAATCTTTTGATAGGGGTGATACTTTTATCACCTTTATTTTTAAGGTATCTGCAATAATTCTGGCAGACTTATCTGGAAATTCTGGCTGAGTAAATATCGCTTTAACCTTAGCTCTCTTAGCCTCTTGAATAACTTTAATAAGCTCCTTTGGCTTTGGCTCTTTACCATTAATCTCAACTGCCAACTCTTTCAATCCATAATCTCTTGCAAAGTATCCCCATGCAGGGTGAAATACCATAAAGCTACTCCCCTTTGGAACATCTTTTAGAATATCTCTAATCTCTCTATCCAATCTATCTAACTCCCTTAGATAGTTATCAAGATTTTGTTTATAATATGCTGTTCCATTTTTATCAAAGGTGCTTAGAGCATTAAATATATTTTTAGCAATTAGCTTTACATTTAGAGGAGTTGTCCAGATATGTGGGTCAAGCTCTCTACCGTCAAAGGTTCTATTTATATCTTTTGATAAATCGATAATCTTTAATTTTCTATTTTGACTCTTAAATTTATCTAACCAAACCTTTTCAAACTCAACTCCAATAGCAAAATATAAATCTGCTCTACTCAGCTTTTTCATCTGATATATCTTAGGCTCATAGATGTGTGGAGAGCTACCCTCTTCTACCATTGAGACTACATCTACTCTATCACCACCTATCTTTTGGACAAATTCAATTTCTGGTTGAATTGATACAACAATATTTAGTTTTGCAAAAATTTGCACTGTTATAATTATCAATAATACTACTTTTTTCATAACGAAAGTATAGCATAATAAATAGAAAATGTGATATAATATTTTTTTAAAAATATATAAAAGGTAACTTATATGAGAAATATAAATATAGAACTTAATAAATATAAAAAGCAATGTGATGAGATTTTTCTATCTAAACATCTAAAGAGTCTGTTACAAGAGGCAAATAGAGAGGTAGAGCAGATTACCCCTTCCGATTTATATATTATTAGTGATGATATTATCTTAATCGATGTGCGAGAACCTGAAGAGTTTGCATCTGGATATATCAATGCCCATAAGGTAGTCACAATTCCAAGAGGAAAATTGGAGTTTATGGCAATAGATAAAATTGCTAAGGTGTATGGAGATAATGTCAATATTGTAACCTATTGTCTAAAAGGTGGAAGGGGTGCATTGGCCGCACTACAGTTAAAAAGAATGGGATTTTCCAATGTAAAAAATCTGAAGGGTGGTATCTTAGCGTGGTTGGCTGAAGGCAATACTATACATAGCTATCTTGGAGAGATGAGTTTAGTTTAATATAAGGATTTTGATGAAAAAGATTGAGTTGGCACACTCTCCCGATGCCGATGATATATTTATGTATTATGCGATTAAATTTGGTTGGGTTGATACAAAAGATTATGAGTTTAAAAATATAGCCTTAGATATAGAGAGACTAAATCAGGAGGCATTGAGAGGAACTTATGATATAACTGCCATTAGCTTTGCACTATATCCATTTATAAAAGATGAGTATGCACTTTTAAGAACTGCCATTAGTTTTGGAGATGGATATGGACCTAAACTTATAAAGAGACGAGGTAGGAGATTGAAACCCAATTTTAAGGTGGCACTATCCGGTAAATATACCACTAACGCTATGCTATTTAATATATATTATCCCAATGCAAGAGTTATATATATGAATTTTTTAGAGATAGAGGAGGCAGTAGTCAATGGAATAGTCGATGCCGGAGTCTTAATTCATGAATCTATCTTGGATTTTGATAGCTCACTTGAGGTAGAGAAGGAGTTGTGGGATATATGGGTGGAGTTAGCAGGTGATAATCTTCCTCTTCCTCTTGGAGGAATGGCAATTCGTCGCTCAATCCCTCTAAATCGTGCTATAGAGATAGAGAATATCTTAATAGATGGTGTAAAAGTGGCAAACTCTAACAAAGAGGAGTTGTGTAGAAAGTTGGAAGATGAGAAGTTAGTTAGAATTTCGGATAAAATGCTTAATAAATATCTCGATATGTATGCCTCTACAGACTCTATTGAGTTATCAGATTTACAGCTACAAGCCTTAGATAGACTATATGAGATTGGATTTATTCATGGAGTATTTCATGAGCCATTAGTAACGAAAAACTATCTAATTCCAAAAGAGTATAGAG
>JALWZK010000080.1 GCA_027002665.1 Campylobacteraceae bacterium
CTAATATAAAATCAATATTTAAAATTTCACTATTTATCTCTATTTCGCTATAATACACCATTTTAAACAAATGGAGTTAATATTGTCATTTTTTTCCTATCAGACTATAAGAAAAGTTCTTTTTAATTTTGAACCGGAGACCGCCCACACCATAGCAGGGGTTGGGCTTAAGAGTTTAGCCTATGCCCCCACTATATTGAAGGCATTAAAAAATTACTATTTTGTCACAAATCCTATCTTATCTCAAAATATATTTGGTAGAGAGTTCAAAAATCCAATTGGACTTGGTGCTGGATTTGATAAGAATGGAGAGTATATTACAGCTACACCGACGCTCGGTTTTGGATTTACAGAGATTGGAACTGTTACTCCCCAACCTCAACAGGGAAACCAGAGACCTCGACTATTTAGATTAAAAGAGGAAAAGTCTCTTCAAAATGCCATGGGGTTTAATAACTATGGAGCCGATTATATGTTAAATAGATTATATAATCTATACTTTTTCGACTACCCCATAGGTATAAATATTGGTAAAAATAAGACAACCCCTGAAGAGGAAGCCATAAATGATTATAAGATTTTATTAGAGAAGTTTAAAGATTATGGAACATATATGGTTATAAATATATCTTCGCCAAATACACCAAACTTAAGAGATTTACAGAATGAGAAGTTTATCAATGAGCTATTTAGTATCGCAAAAGATATTACAACTAAGCCAATTCTACTAAAAATCGCTCCAGATATGGAAGAGGAGATGGCAATATCTCTATGTAGAAGTGCCATTGATGCAGGAGCGAGTGGAATTATTGCTACAAATACAACCATTGACTACTCTCTAACTCCTCATGCTAAGGATTTTGGTGGAATATCGGGAGAGCTACTTCGGGAGAAATCTTTTAAGCTACTTAAAGCTATTGGTAGAGAATTTTATGGAAAAACGGTATTAATATCTGTTGGTGGAGTGAGTAGTGCCTCTGAAGCATATAGAAGAATAAAGGCAGGGGCATCTCTAATTCAGATATATACAGGATTGATATATAATGGAGCATATATGGTAAGAGAGATAAATAGAGAGCTTACGGAGCTTATTAAAGCAGATGGATACTCAAATATAACAGAAGCTATTGGAAGTGACTATAGATGAGATACTTAATTAATATAATAATATTCACAGGAGTTATAATGGCAAACTCATTACCAAAATATTATACTAAAACATTAGATAATGGCTTAGAGGTTGTAGCAATCCCTATGAAAAATGGTTCTGGCGTAATTACGACAGATATATACTACAAGGTTGGAAGCCGTAATGAGGTTATGGGTAAGAGTGGAATTGCTCACATGTTGGAGCATATGAACTTTAAATCGACAAAGAATTTAAAGGCTGGAGAGTTTGATAAGATTGTAAAATCTATGGGTGGAGTCAATAATGCCTCTACAGGATTTGACTATACAAAATATTTTATTAAATCGAGTAGTAAAAATATGGATACCTCTATGAGACTCTTTGCTGAACTTATGGAGAATCTTAATTTAAAAGATGAGGAGTTTCAGATTGAACGAAATGTTGTAGCTGAAGAGAGGAGAGTTAGAACAGATAATCCCCCTATCGGATATATGTATTTTAGGCTATTTAATACGCACTTTGTCGCCCACCCATACCACTGGACACCGATTGGATTTATGCACGATATACAATCGTGGAGTATAGATGATATTAGAGAGTTTCATAAAAAATATTATCAACCCAATAATGCCATATTGATTGTAAGTGGTGATATAGATAAGGAGAAGGTATTTAGTGAAGCAGAAAAATATTTTAACCATATAAAAAATAGAGGTAGGGTCCCAATCTCTAATCCAAAAGAGCCAAAACGAGATGGAGCTATTAGAAATATAATCCATAAAGATAATAATAGAGTTGATACTATTGCAATAGCCTATCCTATTCCAAATTTTGAGCATAAAGACCAAATTGTCCTATCTGTAATATCAGAACTACTTAGTGGTGGAAAGAGTAGTAGGTTAAATAGCCAAATTATAGATAAAAAGAGGTTAGCTAATGTAATCTATGCCTACAATATGGAGCAGAAAGATGATAGCATATTTCTCTTTATGGCTATGGCAAATCCAAATGTAAAGATTGAAGATTTAGAAAAAGCTATACATCAAGAGATAGATAAGATAAAGAGT
>JALWZK010000081.1 GCA_027002665.1 Campylobacteraceae bacterium
ATCTTTATCCAGAAGATACTTGGAGAGTTGCCTATTATATTCACTATCCATATCCATAGGTTCATCAAGTTTCTCTATCTCTATGGCATAATCTATATCACTCTGTAAGAGTGGTCTCTCTTCTCTATCTTCTGCAGTATGTTGGACACCCATAACTTTTGTCTTTTGAAGTGAACTCTTACTATCCTTTCCAAAAAAGTTATATCCCAAAAATGCTACTCCACCAAGAAAAATTATAGCTATAACTGAATTTAATATTAAAAATATTTTATTATTTATTTTTTTATCATCTGTATTGTTAATTACTGCATCTTTGACAGCATCTATGTAATATGAATCAATTTCTTCATTTCTATTTTTAAACATCTCTATAATCTCCTATATATTTATCTAATTATACCAAAAAAATTAGCAATAATAGTGAAATTTTAAAAAAAAATTAAAATTTAAATCAATTTAAATTCATTAAAAATTAATTTCATCTTAATCTATAATCACTCTATTAACAGAAAATAATGGTTATTTTGTTAAAATGTCAAAATTTTAAATCAAAGGTTTAATATGTCTATTAAGTGTGCATTTTTATTTGCAGGTCAAGGCTCACAGGGTGTGGGCATGGGAAAGGACTTTTTTGATAACAGTTCTACTGTTAGAGAGATATTCAATAGTGCAGAAGAGAGAACAGGAATAGATTTTAAAGAGCTTCTATTTAAGGAGAATGATAAATTATCTCAAACAGAGTTTACACAACCGGCAATTCTATTAGTTGGAGCTACTGCTCATAAATTATTTAAAGATAAAACAGATATAGAACCAACTCTCACTATGGGACACTCTCTGGGCGAATTTACCGCTCTTGTAGCATCTAACGCATTAGATATTATAGATGCCGTAGAGCTTGTAAACCTCAGAGGCAGACTTATGGCTGACGCTTGTAAAAATCAAGATGTAGGAATGTTGGTATCTCTCGGATTGAGTGATGAGGTTGTGGAAGATATATGTCGTAAAGAGAGAGAGAGGGGAAAAAGCGTCTGGGCAGTCAATTACAATGCGGATGGACAGATAGTTATTGCAGGTGTAAAGCGGGATTTAGAGGAGCTTATCCCTATATTAAAAGAGGCAAAAGCAAGAAGAACAATGTTATTAAATATGTCTGTAGCGTCTCACTGCCCTCTATTAAATAGTGCTGTAGAGCCTTTAACTCGAAAGTTAGAGGAGTTTATTAGAGATGAGTTTACTGCTCCAGTTGTCTCCAATGTAACTGCTCAAAAATATAGTAGTAAGAAAGAGGCTTTGGAGTTGCTTCCAAAACAGTTGGTAGAGCCGGTAAAATATAAGCAGTCAATCGCAAATATAGATAGTGAAGTGGATTGTTATATTGAGTTTGGACATGGAAATGTTCTAAAGGGGTTAAATAGAAGAGCTACAAAAAAGCCACACTTTAATATTAGTGATATGGCATCATTGGAGGCTACAATTAAAGCTATTCAAGAGTTAGAAAAATGAAAAGTAAAATAGCAATTATGGGTGCAATGGCTGAAGAGATAGAGCCTCTATTGGAGAAGGTAGAGAATATTAAAAAAAATAGGTATGCAAAAAATATATACTATGAGGCTACATATAGAGGAAAAGATATAGTAATTGCCTACTCTAAAATTGGAAAGGTCTTTGCATCTTTAACAGCTACAATTTTAATTGAAAAGTTTGGTTGTGATAAGTTACTATTTTCAGGTGTGGCAGGGGCTATTAATCCAGAATTAAAAATTGGAGATTTAATAATTGCTTCTCACTTATGCCAACATGATTTAGATATTACAGCATTTGGACACCCTCTTGGATATGTTCCAGAGGGAGAGGTCTGTATTCCAACGGATAGAAGATTGAGGGAGATAGCAAAAGAGATAGCAGAGAGGAGAGGAGTAGAGTTAAGAGAGGGGATTATTGCCACAGGTGACCAGTTTATATCCAATAGAGATAGAAAAGCATTCATCTCATCTACTTTTAATGCCGATGCCTTAGAGATGGAGGGTGGAAGTGTAGCTGTTATCTGTGATGCCTTAGAAGTTCCATTCTTTATACTTAGGGCAATTAGTGACTCTGCTGATGGGAGTGCAGATATAGACTTTGATAAATTTTTAGAGAGTTCAGCAAAAATATCGGCAGATTTTATCTTAGATATGGTTGAAAATATTGAATAAGATAACTATTAGCAAAAAACTTCTGCAAGTTGTTGGAAAGACAAATGTAGAGTTTAAGCTGATTGGAGAGGGGGATAGAGTCTTAGTGGGGTTGAGTGGGGGAAAAGACTCTCTCTCTCTAATCCATATATTAAAACATATACAGAGACATGCCCCATTCAGTTTTGAGTTTGAAGCATGCACCATAAAATATGGTATGCCAAATGAAAATTATGAGTATTTGAGCAGACACTGTAGAGAGCATAATATAAAACATACTATATATGAGACCAATATATTTGAAATATCCCAAGATACAATTAGGAAAAACTCATCTTTCTGTTCATATTTTTCAAGAATGAGAAGGGGTGCATTATATAGTTATGCAGAAAAGCATAACTTTAATAAGGTAGCATTGGGACACCACTTTGACGATAGCGTAGAGAGCTTCTTTATGAATATGTTTTATAATGGAACAATTAGAGCCTTAGCACCAATATATAAAACAGAGAAGGGATTTCACCTCATTCGACCCCTTATTCAGGTGAGAGAGAGACAACTGATAGGATTTGTAAAAGATAATAAATTGGAGACCATAGGAGATGAGGCGTGTCCTGCCATGTTAAAGGAGGTTAAAATGCCTTACGCAAGAGCAAAGATGAAAATATGGTTAGAGAATTTGGAGAGAGAAAATAGAAATATATTTAAAATGATACAGGCATCTTTCAAACATATTCACGACGACACCCTGCTTGACCATACAAGATGGAATAGAGATGATATTAAATAAGCCACATCTTATAATATATAAGATATAAATTTAATTCATCTCTCGGAGTGCCATATTGGCTGAGATAGCATTTTGCTAATTCCGTAGAACTTGAACTAGATAATTCTAGCGTAAGGAAGAGATTGTATTAAAACTACTATCTGTTCCTTTTTATTAAAAAAAAGAGGAAATTATGACAAAGACATTAAAAACTTCAAATGATATATTGACAAGAGAGCCACTTCCCGCATCTAAGAAGATATATATTAAAGGGAAAATTCATAAGGATATTAGAGTTCCTATGCGTGAGATTTCACTAACCAATGGTGAAAAGTTAGTTGTATATGATACTTCAGGAGTATATACAGACCCGTCAGTTGAGATTTCAGTTGAGAATGGAATTACTCCAATTAGAAGAGAGTGGATTAAATCAAGAGGTGATGTAGAGGAGTATCAAGGGCGAATTATAGCTCCTAAGGATAATGGATACTCCAATGAGGAGCAGTTAAAGGGTGCAACTGCTGGAGCTAAGGGACTTGTTAGAACACCTCTACGGGCTAAAAAGGGTAAAAATGTAACTCAACTCTACTATGCAAGAAGAGGAATTATTACACCAGAGATGGAGTTTGTAGCAATTAGAGAGAACCAAAATCTTGAGATGAGTAGAGAGTATCTAAGTGATAAAGAGAGAGAAGATAGACTAAAGGGTGAAAATTTTGGTGCAAACTTACCTGAGAAGATTACACCCGAGTTTGTCCGAAAGGAGATAGCAGAGGGTAGAGCAGTTTTACCCGTAAATATTAACCACCCGGAGGCTGAGCCGATGATTATTGGTAGAAACTTTTTAATAAAGGTCAATGCCAATATTGGAAACTCTGCAACCTCATCATCTATTGAGGAGGAGGTTGAAAAGATGGTATGGGCAACAAGATGGGGAGCCGATACCGTAATGGATTTATCCACAGGTAAAAATATTCACACCACAAGGGATTGGATTTTAAGAAACTCACCTGTTCCAATTGGCACCGTTCCTATCTATCAAGCTTTAGAGAAGGTTAATGGAGTAGCAGAGGATTTAACTTGGGAGATATTTAGAGATACACTTATAGAACAGGCAGAGCAAGGCGTTGATTACTTTACAATTCATGCGGGACTTCTACTTCACCATGTTCCAATGACTGCCAAGAGAGTTACAGGGATTGTTAGCCGTGGTGGCTCCATTATGGCAAAATGGATGATAGCTCACCATCAAGAAAATTTTTTAAATACTCACTTTGAAGAGATTTGTGAGATTATGAAATCTTATGATATTACATTCTCACTTGGTGATGGACTTAGACCGGGAAGCATAGCTGATGCCAATGATGAGGCTCAATTTGCAGAACTAAAAGAGCTTGGCAGACTTACCAAAATAGCATGGAAGCATGATGTGCAGACTCTCATAGAAGGTCCAGGGCATGTCCCAATGCACATGATAAAAGAGAATATGGATAAGCAGTTAGAGTATTGCCATGAAGCGCCATTCTATACATTGGGACCATTAGTAACTGATATTGCGCCCGGATATGACCACTTTACATCTGGGATTGGAGCGGCTATGATTGGGTGGTATGGTTGTGCAATGTTATGTTATGTAACTCCAAAAGAGCATTTAGGACTTCCCGATAGAGATGATGTAAAAGAGGGATTAATTACATATAAGATAGCAGCCCATGCAGGAGATATAGCAAAAGGACACCCCGGAGCGAGGGCAAGAGATGATGCAATGAGTAGAGCAAGATTTGAATTTAGATGGATTGACCAGTTCAATATTGGACTTGACCCAGAGAGGGCAAGAGAGTTCCATGACGAAGAGTTACCAAATGAGGCAGCAAAAGTTGCACACTTCTGCTCTATGTGTGGACCTAAATTCTGCTCTATGAAGATATCTCAAGAGGTTAGAGACTATGCTGATGAGTTAGGAACAGATATTGAAGAGGCTAAACAGAAAGGTATGAACGAAATGTCCAAGACCTTTAAAGAAAAAGGTGGAGAACTCTATATAGAAGCCGATAAATTAGTAGAGGCATAAGAGATGAATATCGCAATTGTCGGAAGTGGCTTAGTTGGTAGAGTTATAGCCCTCAATCTCTTAAAAGATGGAGGGCATAATATAACCCTATTTGATAAAGATACAAAAGAGGGGGTAACCTCGGCAGGTTTTACGGCAGCGGGAATGTTAGCCCCTTTTGCAGAGTTGGAGACTGCTGAATCTATTATATTTGAGTATGGAAAACGCTCAATAGAGCTTTGGCAACCCCTTTTACGAGAGATTGGACTATTTAATGGATTTCAAAAGAGAGGAACTATTATTACAGCCCATACACAAGATGTTCCAGAGCTTAAACACTTTATCAATATCTTAAAAAGAAAAGTTCCAGAGGCGAATGAGATAGAGTTTATGGACTCCTCCAAGTTGGAAGAGATAGAGCCTGAATTGGCAATTCACAATAACTCCTTCTATATAGAGAAGGAGGGGCAAGTCGATTCTCAAAGATTTATAGCGTTCTCAACCACATATCTTGACTCAATTCCAAATATAGTATGGAGAGAGAATACAACTGTTCAAAAGATAGAGCAGAATAGAGTCTTTATAGGTGATGAGGTAGAGGAGTTTGATTGGGTATTTGATAGTAGAGGTTTGGGAGCAAAAGAGTATTTTAAGGATTTAAGAGGTGTGAGGGGTGAAGTTATATGGGTAGAGACAAAAGATATAAATATCTCTCGTCCAACTCGACTTATGCATCCTCGATATAAAATCTATATTGTTCCAAGAGAGAATGGGTGTGAGGGGATTGAGTTGGAGTATTGTAAAGATTGTAAGATAGCTCAAACGGCTGGAGCTAAAAGATATATTGTGGGAGCCAGTGAGATAGAGAGTGAAGATATGAGTGATATATCTGTCCGCTCTACCCTTGAACTATTATCGGCTCTCTTTACAGTCCACCCAAATTTTGGAGAGGCGAGAGTTGTAAATACAGAGACAAACTGTCGCCCCGCCTTTAGAGACAATTTGCCACGAATAGAGAACTCCAGAGGATTGACAAGAATTAATGGACTATATAGACACGGTTATCTATTAGCTCCAGCAGTTGTAGAGAAAGCATTAAATGAGGGGATTAGAAGAGCATGAGAGTATCAGTAAATGGAGAGATAAGAGAGTTCAAAGCAGAGACTCTAACCATAGATAAGATTTTAGAGATATTGGGTTATAAAACAGGTATAGCAGTTGCTCTAAATGAGACATTTATTGTAAAGACAAAATATAGAGATACTATAGTCAAAGATGGTGATAGATTAGATATTCTCTCACCAATACAAGGGGGATAATATGAAAAAGTGGCAAATAGAGGGGAGAGAGTTCAATAGTCGTCTAATGATAGGCTCTGCACTATATCCATCACCAGAGATTATGGCACAATCTATTAAAGCGTCGGGTTCAGAGATAGTTACTGTTGCACTTAGACGACAGTCGGCATTATCTCTCAAAGATGGTAATAGCTTTTGGGATATTATTCGAGAGTTAAGTGTAACGGTTTTGCCAAATACAGCAGGGTGTCACACAGCAAAAGAGGCAGTTACTACTGCCATGATGGCAAGAGAGATATTTGAGGTTGATTGGATAAAATTGGAGGTTATTGGAAACCAATATAATCTTCAGCCAGACCCATTTGAGTTGGTTAAGGCTACAAAAACTCTAATAGATGAGGGGTTTAGAGTTCTACCATATATGACAGATGATTTAGTCTTAGCTCAAAAATTGGCAGACCTCGGTTGCACTACTCTAATGCCGTGGGGTTCTCCAATAGGGAGTGGGAGAGGACTTATGAACCCATACAGTCTTAAAAGTATTAGAAAACAGTTTCCAGATTTAAATCTAATAGTTGATGCAGGGATTGGAAAGCCATCAGATGCTATTGAGGCTATGGAGCTTGGATTTGATGGAGTTCTACTCAATTCAGCAGTAGCATTGGCACAGGACCCTATAAAAATGGCAGAGGCCTTTAAACATGCCATTATTGCAGGAAGATTGGGATTTGAAGCTGGAGCTATGGAGAAGAGAGATATGGCATCTCCTTCAACACCTACGGTTGGAACTCCATTTTGGCATCAGTTTTAGATATGTTGCCTTAAAAAATAGTAGGACATTTATTGTGTCTTGCTATTTTTATATTTAAGGCTAATAGGTATATAATCTCTTATAATAAATAGTTGTGTATTATAGCAAAACCAAACATTAAGGATAAAATGAAAAATATTCTAATCAAATCACCATTAAATTACATTGGTGGTAAATATAAAATATTAAATCAAATCTTACCACTATTCCCAAAACAAATAGATACATTTGTAGATTTGTTTGCTGGTGGTTGTAATGTTGGTATAAATATAAATACTAATAAAGTAATTTTTAATGATAATTTAACTTATTTGATAGATTTGTTTATTGAATTACAAAAGAATGATATTGATTTTATATTAGAACATATTAATAATAGAATTATCAAATTTGCTTTATCTCAAACAAATCAAGATGGATATAAAA
>JALWZK010000082.1 GCA_027002665.1 Campylobacteraceae bacterium
GATTTGAAAATTAATTTTTTTTTGTTAAAATATAATTAGCCTATTTAATAAGTAAAGGGTATTTATATGCAAAAAGTTAGTTTTTCTATTAATGGAAAGCGGTATGAGGTTGAGTTAGATAATGATTTTGCAATATTTGTTATGGAAAAACTTAGAGAGAGCGGTATCTCCTCAGATAGAGATAATAATGTTCCAAAACTATTAAATGTCTATTTACAGTCACTAAAAGAGAATTTTGATACCCAAAGAGAGATAGAGAAGCTCCTTATTAAGACAAGAATATAAAAAAAATCTTAATTTTTTTAAATAATTTAAGAATTTTATAAATATTTTTAAGTTATAATTTTAATGTTTCATAAAAGACAGATTGTAAAAAAAAAATTAAGGAGTATTTTATGAAAAACAGATTAAATAGTCAAGCGGGTATGAGAAGCGGTTTTACAATGATTGAGTTAATTTTCGTTATTGTAATTATTGGTATTTTAGCATCAGTGGCTATTCCTAAGTTGGCAGCAACAAGAGATGACGCAAAAATCTCTAAATTGGCAAATGCTATTCAGACAGCAAAGAGTGAACTATCAGCTAAAATTATTGCTACAAATAATATCCCAAATGATGCAGCAGACCCTGTTCAAACAATTAAAGATTACTCAAATACTGTCGCAGAGGCTGTAATAAGTGGTGACGCAACAGTTACAAATGAAGATACAAATTCATCTTATATTACATTTATAGATAAAGATAGTGGAGATCAATGTAAAAAAATGTATATTAAAGGAAATAAAAATACAGGTAGTGTAGTCATTAGTATAGTAACAGATACCAATAATACTGCTATATGTAAAGGTGTAAATACTTTAGTTCCAGATACAAGTATTACTGTCGGTGGAACACAGGTAACATATTAATCTATACTCTAAGCCATATTTGGCTTAGGGATATTTTTTAAATTTAGTAATATGAATATTATTAAATTTAGAAAATACCCTACAGAGATTGAAAATAGATGAAAAACGCATTTACTATGATAGAGTTAATATTTGTTATTGTTATAATTGGCATTCTCGCTTCAGTTGCCATTCCAAAACTATCCGCTACAAGAGATGATGCAAAGGCGTCTGTCTTAGCTAAGGCTATTCAAAGTGTAAAATCTGAAATCTCTTCTGCCATTCTATCAAATAATAGAGTTCCAACAACTACCAAAGAGATGATAGAGATATCCAATACATTGAGAGATTTATCCAATTTCGTTTTGGTCAATAATAAGGTGATTGATATAGTCGATACTGATGATAATAGTAGTGTATGTAAAAGGATAACCATAGATGACTCTAATATATCAAATGTAAAATTAACTCTTACAGATGGGGAGGGGGATACAGCAATATGTAAAGGATTAAAGAGATTAATTCCCGATAACAATACATCTTTTACAATAGCTGGAAACTTAATAAACTATTAGAAGGATTGAATATGGATTTCAAAAGAGCATTTACTATGGTAGAGTTAATTTTTGTTATAGTTATTATTGGTATTCTCGCTGGAGTTGCAATTCCAAGACTCTCTGCTACAAGAGATGATGCAGTTATTACAAAGGCAAGAACAACAGTGGCAACAGTTAGAAATGCCTTAGCGATGGAGAGACAGAAGAGAATTTTAAGAGGTGATTTTAACCCAATAAAGGCAGTTGGTGGAGCTACAAATGTATTTGGACATTTTGATAATAATAAAAGTCTGCCTCTCGTTTTAGAGTATCCTATACCATCTGAAAATGGAAAAGGTAAATGGTCGTTTAGTGCTGGAACAGGTAAAAATGGGAGAGACCAATATATATTTGACTCATCTCTTGGTAAAGTCTATTTTGAGATAGTCAATGGTAAATTTGAGTGTGATAGTTCAATAACTAATAATAATAACAGTGCTGGATGTAAACAACTAACACAGTAAAATTTAATAGAAATTTAAAAATTAATATTTAGATGGGAGAAATCCCATCTATTACCAATCCAACTTATGAGCTGAATCTCTATTTGGTTTAATATATAGGATATTCCCCGTCTTTCCAACTCCTGTCCAAGTTGAAGCGTTATTTTCAGTTCCCATTACAAAGTAGTGATTCACCCCTTGTGGAACATTTGGTATTGGGTTACCTCCATAATATCTCAACTGAGGGTCTGCATATATATCAACTCTATACTTTTGAGTCCCATGTGGATTTGTAAATCTCGTCATAATAACTCCATTTCTACCATTTGTAAATCTAATTGGCATAGTAGGGAAAAAGGTTAATATGTTGGGAGTTGAACTATTTGGAACTAAATTATTGACTCCACCATCAACCGTTGCATTGTGGTCTATGGATAGATACCAACCACTCTCAACTCTTGGACTACTTGCAATGGAGGTGTGATTTGATAGATTTGTATCTTGGCAATATTTACTATTTACACTCCCACCACAAAATATCTCTATTTGAAGAGGTGTTCTAATGGTATCTCCATTTTTAAAATATAGTCTTGGGAATTTAATCTTATCTGGAGATACCATAGCAAAATAGAAGTTACGGACTGTATTATTTAAACTCTCTGAACCTTTTGGAATATATGGATTAAGCTCATCTAATAGATTTGCTGTTGAATTTGCCTCTGTTGAGTTTGTATCAATCTTTCTAAAGGTTATCTGAATAGGGTTTATGGTCTCTGCAAGATTTTTATCTATATTGTATCTTATATCAAGATGAGCTTTGGCATTGGTTTTAAACTTATCTTTGGATATATTGATATTTGGCAAGAGGTTAAATTTACTATTTCTATCAATAGTTACATTGGTCTCACTATTAAATCTTGTAACTCTTGTGAAGTTAATATCGCTTCCCTTTGTTGTCTTAATAGATTGGTCTATTCCAGTATCGGATAGTGTAGTCACTCCCACATTCAAGAGGGTATCCTTAGAGAAACAGCCATCTGTAAAGTTTGTGGTTATATTTCCATCTCTACTCATGGCAGTAATATCTCCTTGAAGTGCTACAGCAACACTATTAAATGTGGAGTTAATCTCACTCATATATATAAAATCCTTATGTGAACTGTGTGGTAGGTTATCTATTGTAAAGTTTACATCGAAGTAGTATGGGAAGAACGAGACATTTATATCTGGATTTGAGACTATATTACAACCTGATATGGTATTTCCATCTGATGAGGTGTATGATTTATTTATATCACAATCTCCACTCTGAATATCAACCATACTCCAATTCTCATCTTTTATAGAGAATCTATATCTTCCAACATTCTGATTTTTAAATAGGTGGGTCATATTTTTTCCATTAATAAAGGTCTCATTGGAGATTTTATCACTCCTATCTATACATTGAGATATGTTTTTATCTAAGAACTCCAAAGTTCTTGTAACTAAGGAGGTATTATAGTCTATTGATGGATTGGCATCTGTGCCATTATATATAGAGGCAGTTACAGTTAAGTTATAATCATATCCCGATGCAAATCGTAGAGGAGTAGTATTATCTGGTGAGATATTGATTCTTCTTGTCAGATTTTTATCTGATAAGATTAGATGAAAATACTCCGGTCGAATTGCAAAATTATCTCTTGCATCATCATGGACTATATGCTCCATTGCATTAAAACAGCTCTCCAAATTGGTAATGCAGTTTGCTTGGATAATATTTCCACTCCCATCAACTCCATAAGATACTCTAAATCTTGCACTTCTTGTAGCTGGAAGGGAGTTTAAATCTGATGGTAGCGTAATATCAACTTTACTATCTGAGATATATCCATATCTACTATATATAGTTCTATTATTATCTTCATCAATAAGCTCTAACTTAATGGTGATATTGCCATCTAAATTTTGTAGTTGAGACATATCCTTCTTATATAGAACTATTGAGTAGTCGAAATCTCTACCTACAATCTGCGTAAACCAAGCATTTCTCTCCTTTGAATTGATTGGATATGAGCCACTATTCGTTCTCTCAACATTAAATACTCCCTGTAGTGGTTTGGTTTTATCTCCAAAATAGATTTGATAATCCTCCACCTCTCCATCGCTCATAAAACCTGTAGGATTCATATTAGGCTTGCTGGATACCCTAACTCTTAAATATGTTTTTCTATCTTTCATTAGATTAGGAGGTAGAAAAATATCTATATTATGCTCTCCTGCTGTCAATTCTCCACTATATACAAGGTCACTGGAGCTATTAAAATAACCATTAATATCTTTATCTATCCATATTTTCAGATAAGCCTCCTTAGATAACTTTACTTTTAGAGTTGTTGTGCTATTTAACTCAAAATAGCCTCCATTTATATCTGTTCCATCTAAAAAGGTTAAACCGTCTTCATCATCTACTCCATCACTATCATCACCCTTAGCATCTACTGTATCAAAATAGCTAATATCATGGTCTATCTCATCACCTAAGAATATGCCATTGGATATATTATGTCCTGCCTTTCCATAGGAGACTGGTGCATCTCCATAATCTGTAAATATTAAATTGGCATTAAGACAGTTTGCTCCATCATTATAATCGGCTCTTTGTGATTTAGATAGAAACCTCTTTGTTCCATCTTGTAGATTAAACTCAAAAAATCCATGCCCTTTACTATCATTTGCAAAAAATCTACCACTTTTATCTGAAAATGAAGAATCGAACTCATATCCGGTGTGAGGATTACCAATAAATGAGACCTCTCCACTATCTACATCTATCTTAGTGAGTTTTCCACCATCGGCAACTCCATATAGATATTTACCATCTGGAGAGAATGAGAAGTCTTTAATAGATACAGACTTAGTTAAAGTTATCTCCTGCACATCTCTTTTACTATCATTTTCATCTAATTTAATCTTAAACATCTTATTATAATCAACTCCAAACCCTGTGACATAGTAGTATCCATTAAAACTTGCACCTGCATAGGCTTGATTGCTCTCAAATATATCAGGCAATCTGGATACCTCTCCAAGACTTATTACCTTACCTGTTTTACTTATTCTAAATAGCTCTTTATAATACAATCCATATATATAGTTATCTTCTGTGGAGTATGCTAAAGCGTTATAGAGTTTCTTTTCACCATAATCGTCCATAACTTCAAATTTAAATGGGGATTTTGATGTATCTATTCTATGTAACCACATTTTACCAGTTACTTTACTACCTCTTTTAATACTACTCGATAGATACATATGATTATCACAACTAAATGGCTCTTCACTATGCACATCATCATTTAAGATATAAATTCCACTACTAATTCTTCCGGTGGTAAGATTTTTAGGATTTTTCAATGCAATTATAAATAGCTCATTTGGCTCAATATTTCTATCTCCATTGATAGTTACTTTAAGTCCAGCTGAGGTTTTACCCTTTGGAATATTTAGTTTTCCACTAATTCCCACATAGTCACTATCCTCAGAGGAGTTACTTCCATCTTGTGCGGATTTATCATAGGTATAATAGTCTATAGATGTGTTTGATAGTGCCGGTTTATCTAAAACTACTTTAATATCTATGGTATGAGTTGAACTATTCCCCTCATAAGTGCTATAGTTGGGTTTTTCTATATCCAATTTAGGATAATCTCCATCATCATTGATGATTACTCCAAATATACTCTGTTTACCTACTATTTTAAGATTATCTGTCTCATTATCTATTCTAAAATAGAAAGATTCGTCATTCTCTATCTTAGTATCACCTTTTATCTTAATAGGGATTGTAATAGAGGTTGCACCTTTTGGAATATTAAATGTTGTTCTCCTAACCATAATATAGTCCTCATCTGCCTTAGCAGAATGATTTGATGTCCGATAATCAAAGTGAGAGTTCTCTAATGCAGGAGCATTTAATTTGAGAGTAAAGTTTAAATCTCTTACACTGCTATTTCCTTCAATAACTGAAAAACTATCTTGTGTAAATGAGAGAGTAGGATAGGACCCATCATCATTTATAATGGTAGCTATTGCCTGATTAGTTGTCCCATATTTTAATTTATTTAGATTTGTAAATCCAAAATAGAAAGTTTCGTTATCTTCTATCTTGGTATCCCCATTGATTGGAACAGATATTTTGAATCTCGTAGTCCCCTCTGGAATGTTCATATCTCCATGTGTATATATATAATCACTATCTTCTGTTGTAGCAGTTCCATTCCAAGTCTCATAGTGAAAGGAGCTACCTTTAACTGCTGGTGAGTTCAATTTAAATGTAAAGTCTAAATTTTTTGATGATGTATTCCCCTCTACTATTGAGTATTTTGATTTGGAGAGTGATATAGTAGGATACTCACCATCATCATTTAAAATTCTGGCTTGTGAGTGTTCTGTTTGAATATAGCTACTTCCGGATAGGTTCATCTGTAGAAACTCATTCTCCTCTATTGTATTGTCTCCTACAATATCTACAAATATGTTTTTAACTTTATCACCCTTATGAAATGTAATATCTCCACTCTTAGAGATATAGTCACTCGATGAGGTTGCACTTGGTGTTGATGAGCCATCTTGCGTCTGATAGTGTATAGTAAGAGGGGTATCTAATGGATATTTTTTTGTTAAATATACTTTAAACCTCATCTTATTATGGTCCCCAACATTCCCCTCTTTTATGTCAAAACTATCCATATATATTAAAACATCATCATTTCTAATGGTCCCCCATGCTTTATCTCTAATAATAGTCCCCTCCGAAATAGATGATATCTCCACCTGAAAATTCTCTTTACTCTCTGGAATTGTATCTCCAATAATAGTAATAGGGATATACCCATACTTCTTCCCCTTGGGAATTGTGAGAGTTCCACTCTTTGGAATATAATCCTCTCCTGCTATTGCACTACCATCTATAGTTCTATAGTGCATTGTAATATCATTTGGGGCAATCTGATTTAATTCAACTGTAAATTTTAAATCCCAATTGACATCTCCTTCATCTTCATCTCTATTATGTATTTTTGCCTTTAATGGTTTCCTATCATCATTATAGATTATTCCGCTCCCTCTCTTTCTGGTTACAACATATCCATTAGATGAGTTTGATATATCCATATATAGAGTCTCATTATTCTCATATATGTTATCATCAACTATTGGAACTTCAATACTCTTTGTTGTCTGAAATGGATAAAAAGTTACACTTCCATTAGTCTGAGTATAATCAACTCCACTCTTGGCACTCCCATCAACTGTCGTATAGTTTACTGTTACAGGTAAAAAGTGACTTCGACTTAGCTGAATTGTAAATCTTAAGGGAATGCCACTCCCCTCATATACGCCACTTGCATCTGTAATTGTAATTTGAATATCTCCTCCATCTGCAGATAGATTGGAGTTAAATATAACTATTAATAGGAGTATTACTCTTTTAAATATACTATTCACAATTAGCCTTTCTTTAAAATAATAATTAATTTATTTAATATATCATTATTTTATATAA
>JALWZK010000083.1 GCA_027002665.1 Campylobacteraceae bacterium
AATTAACCATCCAAAAAGGATAAACAATAGATGATAGAAAAATTGGAACAGAATTATGAAATAGAAGAGAAAAATGGACGACTATTTAAAATTCGGATTAAACAAGAGGAGTTAATAACAGTAATTAGCTCTATAAGCTCAACTACAAATTTTATAACTCTCTCACAAATCGCCTGTGCAGATTGGATAGAAGATGGAATTTTTACTCTAAACTATATATTGACTACTGATACGAGGGACAAAAATCTAATGGTTGAAATCTCTATTGCAAGAGATGGTAGCTCTATACCAACTCTGATGCAACTATTTCCACAAGCTGAAGTGATGGAGAGGGATTTGCATGAGATGTATGGTATAGATTTTGTTGGAAATCCAACTCTATATGATTTTGCACTTGAAGATTGGAAAGAGATACCTCCACTTAGACGCGAATTTGATACTCTGGAGTATGTAAATAGCCATTTTGAGTTTAGAAAGGGTAGAGAGGATAATAGAGATGTCAAAGTTGAGATAAAGAGAAGAAGAGCAGAGGCTAAAAAAAGGCTAAAAGATGGAAAATAGATTAGTAAAAATATATCATGGACCTCAACACCCCGGAATTACGGGAAATATGAGTATAGAACTTGACCTTCTGGGAGAGACTATAAAAAAGGCAAGAACCCATGTTGGATATCTACATAGAGGATTTGAGAAGTTAGTTGAGAGGAGAACCATTATTCAAGCCTTTACGATAGTTTGTAGAATATGTGTTCCTGAACCTGACCCAAATGAGGAGAATTTTGCTAGAGCCATTGAAGTTTTAGCAGAAATTGAGATAAGTGACAGGGCTAAATATATTAGAACGATGGTTTTAGAGATGGCAAGAGTTGCTTCACTTCTACTCTGGATTGGTGGACAGAGTGGCTCTATTGGTCTGGGGACTGTTGGGCAGTGGAGTCTATTTGATAGAGATTTAATCTTAGATTTATTTGAAGAGCTTACAGGTGGAAGAGTATATCACATGTATATCTATCCCGGTGGAGTTAGACGAGAGTTACCTATGGGCTTTTTAAATAGGCTATCAGAGCTTTTAGACTATTTAGAGGATAGACTCCCTATATATGATAGAGTCTTTTTTGATAATGCTACATTTAAAAAGAGAGCTATTGGAGTTGGAGTTGTAAATAGAGATGAGGCTCTCAAGAATGGATATGTAGGACAAGTCTTAAGAGGTTGTGGTATCAAGCGAGATACAAGAAGAGATAATCCATATTTAATATATGAAGATTTAGATTTTGAGATACCAACTTTTAATGGGTGTGATGTATATGCGAGGGCTATGGTTAGAAGAGGAGAGATTAGAGAATCCATTAAAATTTTAAGACAAATTATAGCAAAAATGCCAAAAGATGGTAAAATTATGCAAAAAATTCCAAAACATAGAAGGTTTAAAATTCCAAAAGATGACACTTTTGTATCAACTGAATCGGCAAGAGGTGAATATAGCTACTATATGGCAGGAGATGGAACTGAAAAGATTAGACGAATGCAGGTTAAGGGTGCTTCACTAATTCATGCTTTTACCCTGTTAGAGAGACTTTTAATAGATGAGGAGTTATCTAATGTAGCTATGATTATGAACTCTCTTGGAATTTGCCCACCTGAGATAGAGAGATAAGGAGAGAAAATGAAATTTTCATTAGATATAAAAGGGACTCTAACCCCATTTGTCGCTATTGCAAGAGTATTTGAAGAGCCAAAGACAATCTGTTACCCTTTTGAGAAGAAGGAGATAGCTAAGGAGTATAGGGGATTTCACACTAACAATCTGGATAAATGCATTGGGTGTGCCAACTGTCAAGATGTATGTATGAATGAGGCTATCGATATGATACCTATTCAAGAGGATAGAAACCCTAAAAACAACAGTGGGTGTATCCCTCGAATAGATTATGGTAGATGTTGCTGGTGTAGCCTCTGCACCGATGTTTGTCCTCCAAGTTCGCTTAAATTAGAAGAGGATTGTATCTGGGCAAGTGATGATAGCAATAACTTTTTATATATGCCAAAGGATAAGTAATGGTTGGAAAATTTATACTTCTATTTTTGGTCTGGATAGGACTTACAAACTCACTCAATATTCAAGAGTTAATAGTGGGTGGTATAGTCTCACTTATAATAGCTAAATTCTTTAC
>JALWZK010000084.1 GCA_027002665.1 Campylobacteraceae bacterium
ATATTATTTATTTAAGCTTTTTTTAAGAAAAAAATTATCGATTTTTAATAAAATATAAATTATAATCTAAATATTTTTTTTAAGGAAACTGTATGGGGAAATCTATGAAAACCAAATTTCATTTAATATTGATACTTTTCAGTCTATTTGGATTAATAGGTTGTGGTAATAATGGTGCTAATAACAACACTATCGTAGGAGATAATAACTCTAATGACAACTCTATAGATAAAAACATTACTATAGATAGGAAGATTACTATCAGAGGAAAAGTGATTGATGCAGAGATAAAAGATGCCACCATATTTTTAGACTTAGATAGAGATGGTGAATTGGATAGTGGTGAGCCTTTTACAAAGAGTAGAGAAGATGGTTCATATGAGTTAATATTAACTCAAGCCAACCAACAAGAGGAGAACTATAAAAATCAAACAGCTCCACTGGTAGTATTTGGAGGAAGAGATATTAGAACTAATAAGGAGTTTGAAGACTACTTGGTCTCAATGATAAATGGTAGAGATAAAGTTAATATTACTCCTTTTACAACACTTATAGCAACTTCCTTAGAAGATGAAAATGATAGTGTTGTCTCTAAGTTATTCTCAGAAACTTTAAATAAAAAAACAACTCAAGAGATAGCAAATGAGTTAAAGGAGAAAATAGATAAGATTAAAAATAATCTATCAGAACTCTTTGAAATAGATAAAAATCTATTAGAAGATGACCCCATTGAATTGGCAAAAAAGGGTAATATAACTCTTCTCAATTTATCACTTCAATTGCATAATTCAGCAAAAACAATGAAAAGGGCAATGAAAAAAGGTGTTAGAAAACTTAAAAGATCAATTTTAAAATCTTATAGAGTATTGGGAAGAGAGCTACGAAAAATTAAAAAGAGTGCATTTAAAGAGAAAAATGAGCCATTACTTGAAGTAGTAGATAGAGCAATGAGCGATAAGAGCATATTTGATAGTAATCTTGTAGAAGAGGTAAAAGTTAAAACTAAAACTGTTATTCAAACTATTAATAATTTCTGGAAAAATCAAGATAAAAAATTAGATGATGATATTTTAAATAGAGCTATTACAGAGGTGGATATAATCGTTAAAGAGACTATTCAAACCTCAACGGAGAATAGTAGTAACTCATCAACAACTACAGATAATAATAGCCAAACTTCAACGGGAAATAGTAACTCATCAACTACTACAGATAGTAATAGTCAAACCTCAACGGAGAATAGTAGTAACTCATCAACAACTACAGATAATAATAGTCAAACCTCAACGGAGAATAGTAACTCATTAACCACTACAGATAATAATAGTCAAACCTCAACGGAGAATAGTAGTAACTCATCAACAACTACAGATAATAATAGTCAAACTTCAACTGAGAATAGTAACTCATCAACAACTACAGATAGTAATAGCCAAACCTCAACGGAGAATAGTAGTAACTCATCAACAACTACAGATAGTAATAGTCAAACATCAACGGGGAATAGTAACTCATCAACAACTACAGATAGTAATAGTCAAACCTCAACTGAAAATAGTAATAGTCAAGGCTCAATAGAAGATAATAACACAACCTCTATAGATAATAATGATACCAATGTAAGTGGTAGAGTTGGATGTTCCTATTTAACTCCTATAGTTGATGATAGTAATTTTACAGATATTTTCCCTTCAAATAATATTGAATATTCCGCTAAGGGTGAAACTGTTAAAGATATAGAAGAGGCATTTAATAAAGCAAGAGAGAAAGACCCAACTGTAACAAAAGCCTTAAAAATGCCATCACAAGATATATGGAATAGTATGACTATTCAAGAAAAGGGATTATTTTTATTAAATGCAGAGCGATATGATAGAGGGATAAAACCATTTGAAGGAATTAGTCCAGATGTTGTAAAAGTTGCACAGGATTATGCAAATTTACTCTATAGCACAGGTAAGTTTGGACATAATGAAGATGGAACACCTTGGGATAGACTTGATAGGATAGAGGCAATAAAGAATAATAAAGATTTTTTAGGTTTTGCGGAAAATCTTTATGTAGCAGGAGCATCTAATGACTATACTAAAAATCCAATAGCAAAGGCAATCTATAATTGGATTTATAGAGATAAAGGTTCGTCGTGGGGACATAGAAAGTTCTGTCTGGTAAATAATCTAAAAGATAATAGTGGAGAGAGTGGAAAAGAGGGACTCATTGGATTTGGTCTCAAAAAGGGAGATAGTTATGCACTATATCCAAATTTTAAAAGCACAATTGTTGTTATGAATGGATTTGATCCATCTGATTCTTGGAATAATAAAAATATAATTGGAATGAATTGTAATAGTAGCTCTTCAACTGAAAATAATGAAACAGGTTCAATAGATGAAAATGTTACAGATTCAACTGAGAATAATACAACAACCTCAATAGATACAAACTCTACAAACTCTATTGAAGATAATACAACAGTTTCAACAGATGAAAATAGCACAAATTTAAATGATAATAATCTTTCAGAAACCAATAATAGTTTAATAACAATAGATGACTCAATGGCTATTAGATTTTTAAATAAAGCTACTTTTGGAGCAACGAAAGAGAGTATTGAAGAGTTAAAAAGTAGAGGTGTAGAGGCTTGGCTTGATGAACAGTTATCTATGCCACTTAATGATAATCAATATCTTATTAAAACTATAGAGATAGCAAAAAAGATGAATCCTAATGAAAATAGTTATACAATTGATGAGTATCTCGATGATAATGATATTGTATTTAATAAAAATGTTGCATCTTTTCACTCTCCTCGTTATAGAATGACAGCTTGGTTTGATATAGCTCTGCGTTCTCCTGACCAATTGAGAGCAAAAGTGACCTACGCATTAAGCCAAATTATTGTTGAGTCAGATTTTGAGCCTATATTTACACGAAGAGCAGAGGCCTTAGCCACATATTTCGATATTTTACAACGACATGCTTTTGGAAAGTATGAGGATTTACTCAATGAGATTTCATTTAACTCCGGAATGGGAGTCTTTCTAACATTTAATGGAAGTAAAAAGGAGTATAAGAATGAAGCGAACACTACCGTATATCCTGATGAAAATTATGCTAGGGAGATTATGCAACTATTCTCACTTGGTTTGAAAAAATTAAATATAGATGGCACACCTATTTTGGATAGTAATGGTAATCCAATCCCTACATATACTCAAGAAGATGTTAATCAACTTGCTCGCGTCTTTACGGGGTGGGATTTGAAACGAAATCAGCGTTTTGGATTGGTTGGTTTTAAAAGAGGCGACTATACTCACCCTTTAGAGTTTACTGAGAAGTATCATGATAATGGTGAGAAGAGGCTACTGGGAGAAACTATTCCTGCTGGATTAAGTGGTGAAGAGGATATTCAGAAGGCAGTCTCTATCATTATGTCTCAGAGTAGTGTTGCCCCATATATCTCTAAAAATCTTATTATGAGATTAGTAAAGTCAAACCCTACTCCAAGCTACATTGCAAGAGTAGCCTCTGTCTTTAACTCTACAAAAGGAGATTTAAAAGCTGTAACTAAGGCAATCTTCTTAGATAAAGAGCTATGGGAAGATTTGAAAGAGAAAAGAGTGGTTAAATTTAAAGAGCCATTGGTAGCTTATACCTCATTTTTGAGAGCATTTAATGTTAAACCATTCCCTAAGTGGTTCTACTGCGGTTATGGAGGACCTACTGATGAGAGCGCTTCCAACTGTCAAGTGGTTGAAGATGCCTTCCTTTTTAATGATACAAGAAATTTCTTAAATCAAGGTCCTGGACTTGCTCCTACAGTATTTAACTTTTATGATAATAGTTTTATTCCAAACTCTCAGCTATTTAAAGAGAGCAAGAGTGTTGCTCCTGAAATCTCTATTATGAATGATACAACTTTTATTAACTTTAGCAATACTATTAAAAGTAGTCTATTCGGACATGAGAAAAACTATCTCCTTAATGATTGGGTTTGGGACTATTCAGGTAATAATCAACCTCGTAAGCAGTATAAGACTATTATTGATTATGTAAATGATGCTCCAAAGAGGGGTTATATTCCTTTCTATTATGTTGGAGCAAATAAGTTTCTACTTGACGCTTCTGAAGAGTTAAATATTATGGAGAAGGTTATAGATGGAGATACAAATGGAGATTTTATAAATCTTAAAGATTATAGAGATAAAGAGTATAAAGATGATGAAAAGGCAGTTGATGCATTGGTTCACCATCTTAATCTAAAACTGACAGGTGGATTAATTAATCAGAAGAGAGAATCTATTATCGCTAATGGATTAAAGGATAAAATTTTTAATAAATATAATGTAGGTGACCCAAATGCTGGAAATATAGATGAATCGGGAAGTAATAAGAAGAGACAGCTTCTCAATAATGTAATTTTCCCTGCTATTCGAGCAATAGTAACTTCCAGTGAATATATGACAGAGTAGGAGATAATAATGAAGAATAGACGAGATTTTTTAAAATTTTCAGTAGCTATATCTGCCCTAACACTCAATAGAGAGTTATTTGCCGATACAACAGATTTTAGTGACTATAAAGCCTTAGTTGTAATATATAATGGTGGTGGAAATGATGGATTTAATACATTTATTCCATCTGGAGATGACCAATTTACGGGATATAGTAACTATATTAAGGCAAGAGAAAATATTGGTGTCAAAGATGTTGAATTGTCACTTACCACTACAGATAATCAATTAGACCTAAGTGGAGGCAATCCATATAATCAAAATAGCGACCTCACACAATCTTATACTAAGGGATTCTATAGACATGCAAACATGGATTTAGCTACTAATGCACTAATGCCTGAAATTGCACATTTAATCAATCAAGGTAAAGTTGCCATTGTAACCAATGTAGGAAATCTAATTGCTCCCGCTACTAAAGCAGAGTTTAAGGCTAAAACTAAAAAATTACCCCCATTTCTATTTGCTCATAACCACCAAACTAAACTCACTATGAATGGAGAGGCATCTAAATTGGACTATACAGGTTGGGCGGGACGACTCTTCGATAATTGGATAGATGTTAATAGTGGAGATATTTATGGAATGAATATATCCGTGGGCAGAACAGAACATCTTTTTTATGGAGATAGGACAGAAGGTTTAATCATTCGACCTGGAGGGCCTACTTCATATTCTCATATTAAACGGGAAATTTATGAACAACTATTGGCTGATAGACAAGATGATAAATTTAGACAACTATATCAGGAGCTACAACAACACTCATTCGCCATGCAAGATACTATTGTAAATGATTGGAAGAGTAATACTCTTACTTTTAATTCAACCAATGCTTATGGTGGTGAACTATTTTCTGAACCATCTAAGGAGCAGTTGCAACAAACAAATATAGTTAAAGCTGATACATCTATATTAAAACAGTTAAAAGCGGTAACAAAATTGGCCTACATTGGCAAAAATAGAGGCTTAAAACGGCAAATTTTCTTTGTATATGATGGTGGATATGATACTCATAATAATCAATCAGCTCAACATTCAAGAAAGCTAAGGGGAATGAGTCTTGCCATTGGAGATTTTCAGAAAGCATTAGTAGAGATTGGTATGGAAAATGAAGTTACCACTTTTAATATTTCAGACTTTGGTAGAAGTATAGGAGATAATGGAGATGGAACAGACCACGCTTGGGGAAGTAATCTATTTGTAGTGGGCGGAGCTGTAAAAGGTGGACTTTATGGAACTCTTCCTAATTTAACACTTGGGAGTGATGACGACCTATCTCATAAAGGAAGACTTATCCCTACTATCTCTATGAGTCAATACTATGGCACAATTCTTAAATGGTTTGGAGCTGATGAGGCAACACTTAAAAAAGTTGTGCCTGAATTGAGCAATTTCGATGTAAAAGATTTAGGGTTTATGGGTTAATTGACTTTAAACCTATCTCTGCTTTTACACAAATGGCTTAAAAAACAGTTATCACATTTGGGATTTAAAGCTTTACATCTATATCTCCCAAATAGCACCATTGCTTTATGTAGTCGGTGTAAATCTGTTTTGAATTTTCTACTTAATTCCTCCTCTGTTTTGATTGGACTCTTTGCACTGCTAAGTCCGAGACGGTGGGAAACTCTAAATACATGCGTATCAACTGCCATAAGATTTTCTCCTGCATACTCTATCATAACTACATTTGCAGTTTTCTGTCCCACTCCCGGAAGACTCATTAAATCTTTCTGATTAAGTGGAATTTGAGAGTTAAATCTCTCTATAACCTGTTGAGCCATCTTTACAATATTCTTAGCCTTATTATTAAAATATGAACAGCTCTTTATTAACTCTTTTACATCATCTATATTGGCATTTGCCAACTCTACTACTGTAGGATACTTTTTAAATAGAGCAGGTGTAATAATATTTACCCTCTCATCTGTGCATTGTGCTGATAATATCACAGATATAAGTAGCTGATACAGACTCTTATATCTTAGTTCTGTCACAGAGTTGGGATACTCTCTTAATAGTATAGCTCTTATCTCTTCTATCTCTTGTTGTGTAGCCTCTTCTATTCTATCCATGGCAATATTGTATATTTAATTTCTTAAATCAAGATAAATTTTGTTTACAAATCATTTATTTTTTTTAGGTAAAATTATTAAAATATATGACAAAATTTATTTCACAAGGAAATTCGATATAATGTATAAAATGTTATTTTTTATTATTTTACTAACAATAAATATTATGGCTTCTGAAGTAGTTGCAACCGTAAATGGAAAAAATATAACGAGAAGAGATATAGATAGATTTCTATCTAAAACTATTCCGGGTGCAAAATACTCATTTATGAATAGAGAACAGCGACGAAAAGTTATTGAGCAACTAATTGAGAGGGAACTCTATATAGACTTGGCAAAAAAGACAGATATTCAAAATAGTCCTGAATTTCATAGAGAGTTGGAGAGATTAAAAGAGAACTTAATGCTCGATATCTGGATGAAGAGAAGATTAGATAGTATAAAAGTTACTGATAGTGAAGTTAGAAAATATTATATTGAACATGCTACTAAATTTCATCGTCCAGCTATAGCACATGCAAGACACATTTTAGTCTCAACAAAAGATGAGGCAAAAGAGATAATAAGAGATTTAGAGAATAGTCCCAATGTAGAGAGACGATTTATTCAATTAGCAAAAGAGAAATCAACTGGTCCAAGTAGTAAAAATGGTGGAGATTTAGGTTGGTTTGCAAAAGACCAGATGTTAAAAGAGTTTTCAGATAGTGCTTTTGCACTTAAGAGGGGGGAATTTACACACACACCTATACAGACACCATTTGGGTGGCATGTTATATATCTCATAGATAAGAAACCTGAAGGTCAGATAGAGTTTGCAAAAGTTAAAAACACTATTATTA
>JALWZK010000085.1 GCA_027002665.1 Campylobacteraceae bacterium
AATAGATAGATATATCTCTTATCATCTGATGGCATTCTATAATTTCCCCCTTGCAACTCATGATAGTGTTGATAAAATGTACCATTATTATATTGAAATCGTGGAATTACATCTTTAAAACACTCTTTGGCTATCTCCTGTATAATTTCACTTTTATCAATATCTTTTCTATTGCAATAGTCCTTAATTATTTTGACAATAACAGGTGTATTTTGTCTATCTGAAACCTGTTTTATATCTTTTTTGCAAACTTGCTCCCAATAATAGTCTAAAAAAGCATTAGCAATAACTCTATAATCTATTTTTTTATCTTCAACTTCTTCACACTGCTTTGAGTAGTCAAGCAAAAATTTAGCCAATGCAAATTTATAACTATTATTTTTTCTACCCTTAAAAATTATATTTCTAAACTCTTCTATATCACAACTCATAAACCCAACTCCTCCACTCAATATCTCTACTCAAACTATCATAACTACAAACCTCTTTAACTAACCTAAATCCAGCCCCAAAAAAAATCTCTCCAACAACCCCACCTCTTAAATATTCAAAAAACCTTGAGTGTTATCCACTTCCCAAAGCTCTAATATATTGCAAATCTCGTCCTGAACCAAAACCTATATCAATCTTCTTATGCTACAATTCCTCCAAGAAATAAAAAGGAAACTATCTTGAAAATTGGACTTTTTATACCATGTTTTATGAATGAGCTTTATCCAGAAGCCTCTATGGCAACATTGAGAGTTTTAGAAAATCTGGGTTTAGATGTTGAGTATCCAATGAATCAAACCTGTTGTGGTCAGCCTATGGCGAATAGTGGTTGTTATCATAAGGCAAAAGAGCTGGCGAAGAGATTTTTAAAAATCTTTAAAGATTATGATTATATTGTGGCTCCGAGTGGAAGTTGTGTTGCTATGGTTAGAGTAAATTATGCACAGTTTTTAGAGGGTGAAGAGGGATTTGAACAGATTAAAAATAATACTTATGAGCTTGTGGAGTTTCTTCATGATGTCATAAAACCGACTACTATGAGTGTGAGTTTTCCCTATAGAGTAGGTATCCATAACTCTTGTCATGGACATCGTGAACTTGGTATGGCCAGTATGAGTGAGAGAAATCTTCCTGAGTTTTCTAAGATTAAAAAGATACTCTCTTTGGTAAACGATATTGAGTTTGTAACTCTAAGAAGAAATGATGAGTGTTGTGGTTTTGGTGGTATCTTTTCCGTTACCGAAGAGGCTGTCAGTGTAGCTATGGGAATAGATAGAGTAAATGACCACTTAAACGCAAAAGCAGAGGTTATAACCGGAATTGATATGTCTTGTCTTATGCATATGCAGGGAATTATTGATAGGCAGAAATTACCTATTAAGACAATGCACATTGCTCAAATTCTTGCAGGAGATTATGATGGGACACTCTGAAAAAGCTTCAAAATTTGTAGCCAATAGCGAGAGAATGCACTGGCACGATAAGGCTCTCTGGTTTGTAAGAGAGAAACGAGACCTTGCAGCTCATCAGTTAGATGAGTGGGAGGAGCTTAGAAGAGTAGCAAGTGAGATAAAGAGTCACACTATGGATAGATTGGATTACTATCTTGAAGAGTTTGAGAAGAATGCCAAACAAAAAGGGCTACATATACATTGGGCAAGAGATGCAAGAGAGCATAATGAGATAGTTTTAAATCTGCTACTTGCTCATGGTGCAAAAAGGGTTGTCAAGAGTAAATCTATGCTTACAGAGGAGTGTCATCTAAATCCATTCTTAGAGAAAAACAATATAGAGATAGTCGATACAGACCTTGGCGAACGGATAGTTCAACTTCGTAGAGAAGCTCCATCTCATATAGTTCTACCAGCTATTCATTTAAAGAAAGAGGAGGTTGGAAAGACATTTGAGGAGTTTTTAAATACTCAAAAAGATAATTGTGACCCTACCTATCTAACAAGGGAGGCACGAAAACACTTAAGAGAGAAGTTTTTAACTGCTGATGCCTCTATAACAGGTGTAAATTTTGCTATTGCTCAAACAGGAGGAGTTGTTGTATGCACAAATGAGGGCAATGCAGATATAGGGACAAGTCTGCCTAAGCTTCATATTGCAAGTATGGGGATTGAAAAAATTATACCTCGATTGGAAGACCTATCCATTTTTACACGACTACTTGCAAGAAGTGCAACAGGTCAGCCAATTACCACTTATACCTCACACTTTCATGCACCTATTGAAGGGGGAGAGTTACATATTATTATTGTAGATAATGGGAGAAGTGATATTCTATCCAATAGCGATTTTAAGGAGTCACTCCACTGTATAAGATGTGGAGCTTGTCTAAACACCTGCCCTGTATATAGACGAAGTGGAGGATATAGTTATGGCTATATAATACCCGGACCAATAGGTTCAACTCTTGGAGCAAGTAGAGATTTACAAGCCAATAAAACTCTTCCTTTTGCATGCACTCTCTGTGCCTCCTGTTCTAATGTCTGCCCATCTAAGATAGGATTACACAATCAACTCTATAAACATAGACAAAATGTAGTCAAAGCTGGACTTTTGGGAGCAAAAAAACGGGCTATTTTAAAAGTGACCGCTTGGGTTATGAAACACCCTCTTCTATTTGATTTTATGGGATTGGTGGTTAGAAAGATTGTGCCTATACTTCCGCGAAGTATTGTCTATTCAAAAGCCAATGTTTGGGGTAGAAATAGAGAACTTCCAAAGTTTCCAAAAAAGAGTTTTAAAGAGTTATATAAGGAGAGAATAAAATAATGTCATCAAAAGAAGCAATTTTAAATAGAATTAAAAAAAATAGACCCTCTTCTACCATAGATTTGCCTAATACAGATATTTTACATACAAAATATAGAGATAAAGATAAAAAGTTTGCAATGACACTTAAAAGTGTTGGTGGAAAAGCAATCTGGTTAGAAGATAATAAAAGTGTAGATGAGTTTATAGCAGAAAACTATAGAGATTTAGATATAATTGTCTCCACCTATTCAACTCATAACATAGATACTCCCCATCTATTAGAAAATGTAGATTTAGCAGTTATAAAAGGCGAATTTGCCGTAGCTGAAAATGGTGCAGTATGGATAAAAAATCCCAAAAATCGCCACCGTGCCTTATACTTTTTGGCTACCAGACTTCTTATTATTGTAGATAAAAATAGTATATGTGATACTATGCACGAGGCATATAAGCTTATAGATTTTAGTAGAGCTGGTTATGGAGTATTTATAAGTGGTCCATCAAAAACAGCCGATATTGAACAGGCTTTAGTAATTGGAGCTCACGGTGCTATTGAGGTTTGTGTGTTATTTGTGTGAACTACCCAACCACTAAAGACTACTCTCTATTCGTTTTAGGATTTATTAAATGGCAGGAGCTTTCCACATAGGTTTAGTTAATCCTCTATCTACCAACTCCAATTGAGATTTATATATCTCTTGCCATCTATCTTTTATCTTATTATACTCTTTATGGTTTTGCATATTTGGTTTAATCTCTCTATCCCACTTGACCATATTTTTGATAGCCTCATCTATAGAGTCATATACGCCTATAGCTACGGTTGATAATATTGCACCTCCAAGTGCTGTCGCCTCTTTTACCACTGGAATTTTTATACTTTTACCGGTAACATCAGCCAAGATTTGAGACCATAGTTTACCTTTACTTGCACCACCTGCAAAGATAATAGTATCACTATTGGTATTAGAGAATTTAGATATATTATCTAAGTTAATAGAGCTTACTATACAGGCATTCTCCTCTAAGCTTCTAAACATAGAGGCACGATTACATATATTTGGGTCTAAACTTAGATTGATAAAAGATGGAGATGCATGATACCACTTCTTATATCTCATAATATCGCTAAAGATTGGAACTATTCCATAAGAACCGACAGGAATATCTTTTGCTTTTTTTTCTAATATAGAGTAAACATCTACCCCCTTCTTCTTAGCTTCTATCTTCTCCATATCACAAAAAGCATCTCTAAACCAACGAACAACTAAACCACTAAAAAATGTAATTCCCTCAGCCTGTGATAGATTTTTAATTATATGTGGATTTACTCTAATACTCATATCCATAGGTGGATTTACATCTGATTTAATATTTACCACCTGTTGCCAAAAGCTACCACCCAAGATAGCTATATCTCCCTCGTTTACAGCACCAATACCAACTGTGCCAAGCTGGACATCCCCACCACCTATTACAACAGCAGTCTCTTCACTCAATCCTGTCTGCATACTTGCTCTCTTGGTAACCTTTCCAATAATAGTAGATGGCTCATAGACTTTTGGGAAGATATTATCCTTTAAACCTACTTTTGTAGCCTGTGTAGGACTCCAATCTCTACTCTTAAGATTAAATATACCTGTAGTTCCGCTATTTGATGGCTCTGTCGCTATAACCCCAGAGAGCTTTAATAGAATCCAGTCACTAATCATAGATATTTTATCTACTCTCTCATATATCTCTGGTTGATTATTTTTTAGCCATAAGAGTCGTGGTAATGCACTTAGTGCGAAAGTTTGACCAGACTCACGATAAAACTCCTCCTCTAAGTCTGGAAATTTCTCTCTAAGATACTTAACCTCTTTAAATGCTCTGGCATCAACATTGGCGACACCCCAAATCTCATGACCAAACTTATCATAAAGAATTATTCCCTCTCTCATACTTGATGCTGTAACTGCTTTTATCTCATTAGCCTCTACCTTTGCATCTAACATAGCCTTTTTGATACATCTACATATTAAACCCCAATTAGCAATATAGTCAAAACTCATAGAGTCTTTAACAAAAGCTTCAGCTACATGCTCCCACTCCTCCTGAGCAACTCCACACTGATTTCCTTTATTATCGAAAATAACAACTCTTACACTACCTGTTCCCGCATCTATGCTCATAACGAAGCTCATATTTTTCCTTTCTTGAAATAATAACAAGAAAATAATAAATAATAACACTATTTTTTGAGTTTATTTTGCTCTAACTCCCAATACTCCATAAAAAAACTCTCCTCTTCACTTATACTTCTATATCCACCAAATCTCTTAGCATCTATCATAGCTCTCATGGTATGATTATTAATATCTTCAATAATCTTAGCCTCTCTCTCATCTCTTCCAAAACTGACAGTTCCAAAATCTCTTAAAACTGCCCAATTTGGAGCAGGATTTAACATTATTTCACTACCACTGCTATATCTATTAAAATAGTCTATATAGTCATCTATATATTTTTGTAACTCCTCTTGATAGTTATCTTTAAATAGAATAGGGACTCTTTTTGTTCTTATAATATGTTCTGGAGTTAAAACTCCTCTACCATATAAATCTTCACTCTCTTTTGAGGCAAACTCTCTGGCAAGTTTGCTCTCATTAACTCTCATAACTACCTCATACCCTTTAGCTTCTGAAATTAATCTCTTAATCTCTTCTAAATTATGAGTTCTTCTCTTTTTTGATTTTTTAATATAATTTTCTGCTATGGTAACAGCTTTTATCATATTTTCATAGCTCGCTCTGGCACTATTTGCAAATGTAAAAATTCCATGATTATGTAAAATAATCCCTTTAATGGTTTCCCAATCAATCGTTTCACTCATACTATATACCATCTTAGCAAGTAGAAACCCGGGCATTACATAGGGGACTATTAGATAATCTCTATATAACTCAGATATTATCTCTTCACCTTGATTGGAATTTGAGATGGTGACTATTGCATCAGCGTGAGTATGGTCAACAAACTTATATGGAATTAGGGCATGTAAAATAGCCTCAACAGATGGATTTGGTGCATTTTTATCAATTAGAGCCTCTCTCTGTAATTTTACCATCTCACTATCACTTAATCTCTCATAATCTAATAGCTCAATCAGTTTAATAGTCTTAACAGGTGAAAATCCCTCTCTCTCAATAGTGGCCAAATCCCAACCACTCCCTTTAACATAGAGTATGTCATCTATCTTTACAGAGGTGTTTCCCCCACCATGTAGAACTAAGCTACTATCACCTCCTAAGAGTCTCGATGTATATACTCTTAGACCTAAATCATCCAGATTTTTTGTATCTCTTTTATTATATAAACTTTTCATAAATAGATTGTAACAATATATATCTTAATTATAGAGAGCATAGAAAAAAATTAACTCTGCTATAATAAGTATTAATAGAACACTATCAACTATATATCTTAGATATCTATGATAACTACTTAAATAGTATAAACCTTGTGCAAAGATATAACCAATTATTGTAAATGAGCCTACAAAATATCTAAAATCACTATTGCATATAGATGGATAGGAGATAATAAATTTTAAGATTGATATGAGATTAATAACTACTACACCAAAAATTAATCTATTTAATAGATTCTCTCTCTTAATATGAGCTATATAACTAAATACTCCAACTATATAGATTAGTCCAGAGATTAAAATAGCCCTCATAATATTTAAGAGATATGGAGTTCTATTTAAAAAGTATCTATAGTCAAATTCACCAAAAAGCATTGTGCCATATTGATATGTTGGAAACGAGTATCTTACACTATTGTCTCCAAACACAAAACTATACCCTTGTGATATTAGATTGGATAGATGAAAAGATAAGAAGTAGCCACTATCCAGATGCTCTATGGTCTGCTTTGGAAACTCTGCACTATTTACCAGATAGAAACCTCCGCTTAGAGGAGTATATAGATGCCATAGTGTCCAAGATAAAATAAAAACACCCATTACAGAGAAGATTAAAAGCTCTCTCCTTATAGCTTTTGTCTTAATATAAGTTATAATAAGTAGAGTAAATAGAAGTAACTCAACAGGGGCAGTTGAGAGTTTTGTTAAAAAGAGTAGAGTTGTAGCAGTTAGCGCAGAATAAAACCCTTTTTTAAAATTCTCTCTATATGATTTGACTATAAAGTATAGAGATATAACACTTAGGGAGAGGACAAGGGTATCATTATTTACCCTTGCACTCATATAGACTAAAGATGGAGTTAATGAGAGAAATAGCATAGCTACAACTTTAACCCAACTCTTAGAGGTTAGATAGTTTAAAAGTTTCGCACTAAATATTAAAAATAGAGATGATGAGATAACTGCAAATGAGCCTACTCCATATTGTAGAGCCTCCTTACTACTATATCCAAAATATAGAAATAGCTTATATATAAGAGCAGAGATAATATAGTATAGTGGCTGTTGGGGATACTCCCAACCCCTATTTGGCATATATGGAAGTGCATAATTTTGAGATAGATATTTAATTAAATCGATATGTCCATGCCAATCGTGTTGAAATAGCATAATGCCATACTTATTAAAGTATAATATACGAATTAAAATCCCTATAGAGACTATTATAAATATCAGTTTTGAAGATAAATAT
>JALWZK010000086.1 GCA_027002665.1 Campylobacteraceae bacterium
GCTCTTACCTGCTCCAGCCACACCTGTTATTTCAACTATTTTCATAATATATTCCTATCTGTTTTTTTCTATTATTATAACATAACAAATATTAATATATTCTAATAAAAAGTATTATTTTGTGTTTTTTCTATTTGGAATTGGAAGATTTTCCACTCCATTATGGAGTAGAGAAGTTATTTGGAGTTAATATAGTTTCTAATCTCTCTATCTATAGATATAATATCATCAATATTTTTAGCTCTAATATTTTCAAACTTGCTATAACTATCTAAGACTATTCTACTCATCTCAAAAAAGCTACACTCCCCCTTTTCAAATTTTTTAATAGCCTCCTCATTACTTGCATTTACAACCACTCCCAAGTGGGGATTCTGTAAAAGATGCTCCTTTATCTCCCATATAGGGTATCTCTCTCTCTTTATCTCTTTAAACTCTATCGTCCCTATCTCCAATAGATTGATAGGTTTTAAAATCTCCTCTTTCACCTCCCCATTAATAGCATAGGCGATTGGAAGTTTCATATCGACACCTGCAAGGTGGGCAGTTGTTGAGCCATCTATAAACTCAATTAGAGCATGTATAATCGATTTCTTCTCTATATATGCCTCTATATCTGTTGTATTAAATAGCCATTTTGCCTCAAGTAGCTCAAATAGCTTATTTGTCATAGTGGCACTATCCACTGTTATCTTATTTCCCATTGACCAGTTTGGGTGTTTTAGTGCATCTCGAAAGGTAGCCCTCTCTATATCCTCTATAGCCCAATCTCTAAAAGCCCCACCCGAAGCAGTAATATAGAGTTTAGATATTTCCCTACCACTCATTAGATACCATAATCCAAAATGTTCACTATCGATAGGGAGAATTTTACTTATATCTATAAACTCTCCGGCTACAACGAGAGACTCTTTATTGGCTAAGGCTACCCTTTTTCCCAACTCTATCGCTTTTAAGGTGGGGGCCAATCCAATATATCCAACTAAAGCATTTACCACCAATTCACTCTCAGTATGCTCCAGTAGTTCTACTATTCCATCTTCTCCAGAGAAGATATTATTGTGATTTACTCTATATATATCTTTGGGATTAGCAATATATACATATTTGGGAGTGAACTCCGCTATCTGTCTATTTAAAAGTTCTATATTATTACCTGCTACCAGTGCCTCTATTCTAAAACCATACCTTTTTGCAATAATTAAACTATTAACTCCAATAGAGCCTGTTGAGCCTAAGATTACAATCGACTTCACTATATAACCCTTAAAGCAGTAAACATAATAATAGAGCCAAATAGATACCCATCAACTCTATCTAAAACTCCACCATGTCCGGGTAGTAGAGTTCCACTATCTTTAACTCCAGCCTCCCTCTTTAAGTAACTCTCAAATAGGTCACCAAATATAGATGCCACAGAGCTTATAAATGATATAGCAATGGCAGCCCATAGAGATACTAAATCCCAACTATAAGCGAGATATGAGCCAAATATAGTCGCAAACAAGAGACCACCCAATACCCCTTCAACTGTTTTATTTGGAGATGTTGGGGAGAATTTTCGCTTTCCGATACTCCTACCTATAATATAAGCTCCAATATCACTCATTGCCACAACGACAAGCAACCAATATAACCATTCCACTCCATACTCTCTATATAACATCAATATAAATAAGAAACCACTTACTGGATATAGAAATGGAAATATATATCTAATATCCCCTTTTCTATAAGCAGCCTCTGCACTTAGAATAATAGCTACTATAAAAAATAGCTCAGTTGGATTTGGATAGAAATATGCTACTATCCATAGAATTGAGGTGTAGTAGTAGAGTTTTCTGCTCTCAATTTTATATAGATTCATAGCCTCTTTAAATCCTATAAAATAGAATAGTCCCAAAAATGCCCATATAAGAGTATAGTTATCCATAATACCAACTGCTATTACAACTCCAAGTAGAACTGCACCAGTAATCCACCTTTTACTATTATCTATAAAAAATCTCATAAAACTCCTTATTTTTTAAATTAACCACGATTTTACCATTTAAAGTGGTTTAAAACATATCTGGAAACTCCTGCTCGGTAGATGTCTCTGCCTTTGATGGAAGTGGCGAAGTCTCTGTATATAATTCAGTTATAACACCATCTCTCGAGTTATATACACCCTCTGGAACTGTAAACTCTCTTGGTAAATTGGGATATATCTTATATAGTTTTTTAAAGAAATATGCAAAAGCGGGAGCAGAGACAGCACCACCGGTAGCACCTCTCCCTATCGGTCTATTATTATCTCTTCCCATCCATACAATCACCTCTTGGGCTGGAGAGTATCCACAAAACCACGCATCTACATTTCTATTTGTTGTCCCTGTCTTTCCTGCAAGCTCTACACCTTTTACTTGAGCTTTTCTACCAGTTCCTCTAATAATGACATCTTTCAATATATCGGTCATAAGATACGCCTGTTCCGGTTTTGTAAAGTCTCTAATCTCCTGATTTTTAGCCTCATATATCACAATTCCATCTTTTGAGACAACCTTAGATATGAGACGAGGCTCTATCATATGTCCACCATTTGCAAATACCGAATATATCTCTGCCATTTTAACCGGACTTATCCCCAAGTTTCCCAAGGATATGGACATATCATGAGGGATATGGGGGATATTTAGAGGTTTTAACTTCTCTAAGATTCTATCGACCCCAATCTCTGTTACAAGATTAATTGTAGCAAGATTTCGTGAATGGACAAGTGCATCTCTCAATTTAATAAACCCTGCAAAATTGCTCTCATAGTTTTTAGGTCTCCAGATTACCCGCTTTCCATTTCTATAGTATTGGAATGTTCGTGCTACATCTGTAAGCTCCGTCGCCGGATTATACCCTAAGTCCAAGGCTACTTGATATATAAATGGTTTAAATGCTGAACCGGGTTGCCTCTCCATCATTGTAGCTCTATTAAATGCACTCTTCTTATAATTAACCCCTCCAACCATAGCTTTTATATCGCCTGTGCTGTTTTCAACTACCAGAATTGTGCCGTTTAATTTATCTTTTTTATATTTTCTTAAAGCTCTTCTATAAGCATATCTCAGAGCCTCCCTTGCAATCTTCTGCTCTTTCATATCTATAGTTGTATAGATGGTATATCCACCCGTTTTAATATCTGGAAACTCCTTTTTAAGTCGTCTAACAACCTCATCTGTGATATATGGAGCGATATTTTGGGTAAGTGTATCATGGTATATTTTGGGTGTCTCCTTTATAGCTTTTAGATACTCATCTTCCCCTATCCAGCCAAGTTTTCTCATTCTACTCAATATTGTATTGGCTCGTTTTAATGCTCTATCGAGATGTTTTACAGGATTATAGTATGATGGTGCATTTGGAAGTCCAACTAAGAGTGCAGCCTCCTTTAAGGTTAATTTATCCAGCTCTTTATGAAAATATCCCTTAGATGCTGTTCTGACACCAAAATAGCCTCTACCAAATGAGATTTCATTTAAATACCTCTCCAATATCTGCTCTTTAGTTAGCTCCTGCTCCACCTTCATGGCGAGAATTGCCTCTTTTAGCTTTCTTGTATAGCTCTTCTTAGGAGAGAGTAGAATCTTTTTAACCAACTGTTGAGTTATCGTGCTTCCACCCTCAACCTTTTTTCCTGCCTTATAGTTCCTGATGGCAGCCCTAATAATTGCATCGGGATTGACTCCATTATGCTCAAAAAATCTTGTATCCTCAATGGCAATTAATGCCTCTATTAGATAGCTTGGCATATCATCATATTTTGCATATAGTCTATGTCGCCCTTGCATAATATTGGCAATTTTATTGCCTTTATAGTCTAAAATCACAGAAGATATTTTGGGACGATAATTAACAATCTTATCCATATCGAGTTGTATCTCATTATAGGCATATATAAACGCAGTAATTAATGCTATAATGAATACTATTACTAACATTATTGAACCCTTAATCAATTGATTAATCATCTCCCGTATGTCCTTATATTATATTTTTCTATTACTTCTAACATTTTTTAGATTACAAAATCTTTAATTGTTCTCTTCATAGTGTAACTGTAACCCCTCACTACTCATCATAAACCCACTAATATAGATTTTCCCACTATGGACTAACTTATGGTGTCTTTTGCATAGTGGAATAAGATTATATTTATGATTTTTATTAAAACTATTCTCTTTCTGAGGAGTTATATGGTGAGTATCCTCTGCCATCTCATCGCATAAGGCACACTTCGTTATGTATAGACTCCTATTATATCTACTTCTCCTTTTACTCTTTATACTCTTAAGTTCAGACTTATTACCCACAATAGACTCCCGTATTCTATAGGCATTTTTTAAAAAACTCTTATCCATGTGTAGAGATTTGGCAAACTCTAATCCATATAGTGAACTTCCCATGCCAAGTTGTAACTCTCTATTGTAAATTAATCTATCGCTATCCTCATCATATTTTACTCCAAGATGTAGAAAGATAAGCTCTGGAATATTTTGAAGTTCATCAATATTTTTTAGTTGATGTAGATGTGTTGCAAATATAAATGTGGCTTTTAGCTCTAAGAGTTTTAGAATTGCCCCTGATACTATGGCAACACCCGACTCTGTCTCTGTCCCTTGTGAGATTTCATCTCCCAGAATAAGGCTATTGGAGGTTGCACGGTTAAAGATATTTTTCAGCTCCATCATCTCTACTGAAAAGGTAGATAACCCCTTATATAGATTATCCTTAGATACAATTCTAGTAAATATCTTATCATACATACTGAGCTTAAGCTCAACTGCCGGAACAAAGAAACCGGCTTGAGCCAAGATAACAGCCAATCCAATACTCTTCATAAGTGAGGATTTGCCTGAGGAGTTAATCCCATATAGTAGAACTCCACTAACTCTCTTCCCACCACTCGCATTTAGTGTAATATGGTTATGGGTTGTCTCAATACCTTCACCGAGATATATATCATTCGGCACATATATTCCACTCTTCTCATTGGCCTCAATAATTAGGTGTCTAAGTCCAATGGCCTCAAATCCATTACCCTCTTTGGTAATAATTGGTCTAATTAGATTTAACTCCTTTGCAGACTTTGCATTTGATACTGCCACATCAATATTTGCAATAAATGAGATAATATCATCAAGTAGTCGTGAAAATCTCTTATCCAACTCATCTAAGCTATCCATATATCTACTCTTTACAAGGGCTACCAACTTTACTTGATTACTATCGTAGTTTTGTGTTATCTCCTCAAATAGGGGTGAGTTTAGCTTTACGCTATTTTTAAGTATCTTATATCTAAAGTCTTTAAAGAAGTGGTGAGACTCATCAATAGTTATAAAGGACTCCTTTAACTCCTTCTCTATCATCTTAAATCTATTCTTAGTTAGATTTATAGTAAACCCCTCACTCTCTAAGTAGCCTATCTCAGCATAGGCCTTTTGAGAGCTATTTTTCTTCTCTTTCTCAATAAATAGTTTATCTATATGGGCTATAACTTTCTCCAATTTTGCAATCTCATTTTTCTGCTTATTCAATAGATTATCTATAACGGGATAGGTCCCCTCTCTAAATATATTATCATCAATCTGCTCTATTCTAAACTTAGCACAGATATTTAAATCAAATCTCTCTTTTAGATGTCTCTTAAACTCCTCTACACCATCATATAGTTTAGCGTCAAAATCTATTTTATCCTCAGATAAATCCTTTAAGAGATTAGATATAGCATATAGAGACATATTCATATATGTAAGCTCTATTGGGTGGAGTTTTTGAAGTTTTATCCTTCTCAATATTCTCTCTAAATCATAGATATTTTTTAGATGGGTCTCATATCTTTGACTATTTTTCATAAGTTTTGAAGATAAATCATATCTTGCCTCCAATATCTCTCTATCTACTATTGGAGCAAGTAATCTCTCCTTCAATAGTCTCTTGCCAAATGCTGTGGAGGTCTTATCTATAAGTTTGAGCAGGGTTAGCTCTTTTGTATCTTTAGATATTACTCCCAACTGCTCCAACGCATTATTTCCAAGATATAGATATTTACTCCCACTTAAAAAAATGGGTCTATTCATCTTCTCAATAATGGCCTCATCATGCTCTATAATAAAATCGATTAGTATGGCGAGAGACTCTGTGGTGTATGGGTGTCTCTCCAAATCCATATACTCAATGGGAGATAGAAAAGAGTTTATCTGATAGACTCTCTTAAATAGCTCATTTTGATAATCTATTTTACACCTATTGGAGTTAAAAGATATATGGTATTGGTGAAGCTCCAGATAGTTACTAATCCACTCTCTATCTATCGATTTATTATCGAGAGTAATAATAATCTCAGCAGTATTATATGTCTGTAGAAGATTAAATAACTCATCTAAGGCGTAAGTCTTATCGTCTCTACTTGAGTGCATCTCATTTACTATTGTCTTGCCTGTTGTTACATCGATAGCACTATACCCAACAGAGTATATTCCACCATTCTCATCTATAATAACAGATACAATATTGTTCTCTGTCGCCTCTGTCTGATACTCAAAATTTGTTCCGGGAGAGATAATATTTGAGATATATCTTGTAATCTTGGGGGGAGTTCCCTTCTGCTTTACCATTACAATAGTATATTTTTTAGTATCGATTAATTTTGAAATATATCTCTCAATAGATACAGTCGGAACACCTGCCAATAGTGGATTTTTTATAGAGTTTTCAGCTATCGCCTTATTTTTTCTCGTCAATTGAATATTTAAGAGGGTAGCTATCTCCTTAGCTTTTCCTATCTTTAACTCATCATTATTTACCTCATATATCTCGAAAAAGCTACCTATCTCTATAAAAATAATAGTATTATTTCCATATTTGCTCTCAAAATACTCTTGAAGTTCAAAATATATCTCTGTAAGTAGTTTTCCCTTTTGATTTAAAATTTTTGATACTTGTTCCAATAAATCACCCAATCTTTATGACTACTCATAGAGAGTAGTCTATATTAATCTACAGATTCTATAAGTTTCGGTTTACTACTATCATCACTAATATCAACCTCTTCGACAACTACATCTTGCAATTTTGACTCTTCTGGTTTACTAATCTCTTTTACCTTATTTTTAACCTCATCTTTTGTATCTTTGATTACTTTTTCTCTCTTTTTTACACTCTTTTCGACCTTCTTTACCTCTTTTTTATCAATTATAGGTTTAGGTTCAAAACTTAGACAACCCGAAAATATGAAAGCCATAACTATACTACTAAATATAATCTTTCTATTCATTAAAAATCTCCTAAAAATTATTAAAATTATGTTTATGTAAAACAAATCATAACATGAAATTGCTTACTCTCGTCTTTAATATTATTGTAAAACCTTTTTTAAGAAAAAATTA
>JALWZK010000087.1 GCA_027002665.1 Campylobacteraceae bacterium
ATTCCGGGAGGTGTGGACTCTCCCGTTAGAGCATTTTCAAGTGTGGGAGGAACTCCACCATTTATAGATAGAGGAGAGGGGGGATACCTCATAGATATAGATGGAAATAGATATATCGATTTTGTTCAGAGTTGGGGACCATTGATTTTTGGACATTGTGATAGAGATATTGAGAGTGCTGTAATAGAGGCTGTAAAAAAGGGGCTTAGCTTTGGTGCTCCAACTCTAATTGAGACTAAATTAGCAAAAAAGATAGTAGAACTATTTCCAAATATTGATAAGGTCAGATTTGTAAACTCTGGAACTGAAGCTGTAATGAGTGCAATTAGATTGGCGAGAGGATATACCAATAGAGATGACTTTATTAAGTTTAGTGGTTGTTATCATGGACACTCCGACTCTCTATTGGTTCAAGCGGGTTCCGGAATGGCAACATTTGGAACCCCATCAAGTCCGGGAGTTCCTGCCGATTTAACAAAACATACCCTACTTGCTACCTATAATGATATTGATAGTGTAGAGAGATGTTTCAATGATAGTAGAGATGGAGTAGCGTGTGTAATTATAGAGCCAATTGCAGGTAATATGGGATTGGTTCCTGCTGATGAGAGATTTTTGGTTGAACTTAGAGAACTCTGTGATAGGTATGGAGCGTTACTTATATTTGATGAGGTTATGAGTGGATTTAGAGCATCACTCAGAGGCTCACAGGAGTTTACAGATGTAAAGGCTGATATTGTAACTTTTGGAAAGGTTATTGGAGGGGGTATGCCAGTTGGTGCATTTGGTGCAAATAGAGATATTATGTCTCATCTCTCCCCAGAAGGGGCAGTATATCAAGCCGGAACGCTATCCGGTAATCCTATTGCTATGAGTGCAGGTTTAGCAAGTTTAGAGAAACTCATATCAAATCCAAATATCTATGCTACCTTAGAGAGGAGAGCTAAACGGCTTATGGAGGGATTTAAGGAGGCAGGTGATAAGTTTAATACTCCAATGGTAACAGAGGTTAGAGGTTCAATGTTTGGCTTCTTCTTTGCAGATAAAGCTGTTAAAAATTTTGATGATGCCTTACAGAATGATAGTAAGCTATTTGGAAAATTCCACAGTGCAATGTTAAGAAGAGGAATCTATTTGGCATGTTCACCTTATGAGACAGGATTTATCTCAACTCAAACAACTGATGATATGATAGAAGAGGCTATTCAGATGGCGAGAGAAGCATTAGAAGAGATTAATGCAACGAGTTGATAAGTTCTTAGTAGATAATAACTATTTTGAGAGTAGGAATAGAGCATTAGATGCAATTAAGAGAGGTAGAGTATCTGTAAATGGTAAAATTGCAAAACCATCAACAAGATGTAATGAGAACTCTCAAATAGATATAGATATTGAAAAATTTTATGTAAGTAGAGCATCCAGAAAGTTGGAGCTATTTCTTGAAGAGTATCCATTAGATTTAAAAGGTAAAGTAGCATTAGATATAGGCTCCAGCACAGGTGGATTTGTGCAGATACTCTTAGAAAAGGGTGTGGAGAGTGTAACTGCTGTTGATGTCGGCTCAGACCAACTTCACCACTCTCTAAGAGATAATGAGAGAGTATATCTATATGAGAATATGGATATTAGAGATTTTAAAAGTGAAACCCTATTCAATTTAATAACTTGCGATGTATCTTTTATATCTGTGGTAAAAATTCTAAATCATATAGATAGACTTCTGAATAGTGGTGGAGATATTATACTCCTCTTTAAACCTCAATTTGAGGTTGGAAAGGGTGTAAAGCGAGATAGTAGAGGTGTTGTATTGGATATTAATGCCATAGAGAGTGCAAAAGAGAGATTTAAACAAGCCACAAGCGATTTAGGGTGGAAATTATGTTATACTACTAATTCAAAACTTTCAGGGAAATCGGGGAATATAGAGTATGTTTACCACTTTAAGAAATAATGAAACTTACAAATAGTATTAAATCGATAGCAATAGGCTCATTTGATGGTATCCATTTGGCACACCAGAAACTAATATCTCAAGTAGAGGCTGTTGTTGTAATTGAGAAAAATAGTGCTACGCTAACTCATGGATATAAGAGAGTTGAGTATATTAAAAAACCCACTTTTTTTTACCATTTTTTTATAATAAAATCTCTATCGGCAAGAGAGTTTATAGAGAAATTAAAAAGAGATTTTCCAAAATTAAATAAGATAGTTGTTGGATATGATTTTGCTTTTGGATTTAAAAAAGAGGGAGATACAGCTCTACTAAAAGAGATTTTTGAAGGAGAGGTTGTTGTAGTAGATGAGGTTAAATATAATAGTATCTCCATTCACTCATGTATCATCAAAGAGTTTATATTGAGTGGTAATATAGCAATGGCAAATAGACTACTAAATCACAATTATAAAATATCAGGAAGGGTGATAAGAGGGCAGGGATTAGGCAAAAGGGAGCTGTTTCCAACCATAAATCTAAAAGTTCAAAACTATACTCTTCCAAAAGAGGGAGTTTATGCCTCTAAAACTCTGATTGAAAATATATGGTTTAATAGTGTTAGTTTTTTAGGACATAGAGTATCAACTGATGGAAGTTATGCCATAGAGACACATATTATAGATAGAGATATTGAGTTTATAGGAGATGAGATAGAGATAGAGTTTATAGAGTTGATTAGAGATAATAGAAAATTTACCAACCTAAGGGATTTAAGAGAGCAGATAAGCAGAGATATAGATATGGCTTTAAAGATAGTTTATAATCCTCTTCTATAAAGAGGTAAATTTAATTAGGCCTAATTAGCCTATATTTATATAAATTTTTTTTGCATTAATAAGATTCTGCACTCTTTTTTTTAAATCTTCAATCTCTCTATTTAGACTTTCAATTTTATTTTTATATCTCTCTTCAGTATCTTTTAACTTATATCTAAGCTCTGCCTCCTCTTTTATAGCTCTACCCTCTACAGTGACTAAACTTTCTATTAAATCACTTAACTCTTTATTATGTCTTACATCAACTTTATTTAAGAGCATAGAGACTCTATTTTTATGTTTTTTAGTATCTTCTAAGAACTCATCTTTAAATTTCTGCTCTACCTTTTTAACTTCACTCTTAGCTATTAAAAGTTTCTTTTTGAGTTTGTCCAACTCTATATTTTTACTACTCTGTTGATTTATAAGCTCCTGAATTTTATTATTTAGCTCCTCTTTCTCTCTATTGAAATTCTCTCTCTCTCTTCTCAATTTTTCTCTCTCTTCTGCTACAACCCTCTCTAATTTTGCTTCCCATCTATCACTATGTTTATTTAATTTGAGTTTTAGTTCATTATTAAGACTATTTATCTCATTCTTATATTTAACTTTTCCTATAAACCATCCAATAACCAGACCTATAAATCCTGCAACCAATAGACACCAAAATATATCCATTAATAGACCACTATTCATCATCTTCCCCTTTTATATTAATTTCTATTCTTCTATTTTTCTCTCTACCCTTAGCTGTCTTATTAGAAGCTATCGGATTAGCTTCTCCATATCCAACCGCCTCCAACCTATCTTCTTCAATACCTTTTTTTATAAAATACTCTTTTACTGAATTTGCCCTCTTTCTACTTATTTTTAAATTATTCTTTTCACTACCAATAGAATCTGTATAACCTGCAATTACTATCTTTGCATTTTTACACTCTTTCGATATATTTATAATTTTATCTAAAATACCATAACCTCTCTTTTGAATTTTTACACTATTAGGGTAAAAATATATCTTATTTTGAGATAATACCTTTTTTAATATATTTTTACATTGAGATAATCCACTTTTATCATCTCTTTTTACTGTATGGGTTGGTGGAGTGGTATATCTACTCTCCTCTTCATACTGCTCAATTAACTTCTCTTCGAGAGAGCTATTTATATCATTTTCTATATCTGTATCTGTTACATTCTCTTCTATCTTTTTCTCTTTTAAGATAGAGGTCTCATTCTTTTCACTTTTATTTCCGTCAAATAGAGTAGTAATATACTCTATAGTCTGATTTTTTTCACTATTACTCCGATTCCCCTCTTGAGAACTATTACTCTCTTTTGAAATATTTTTTGTAATAGTAGTGGTATTCATCTCCTTATGAGTGTCTAAAATCTTACTCCTATTTAGCTCTGTCTTATTTAACTCTGTATTATTCAACTCCGTGCTATTTAACTCTTTTGAATACTCCTTCCCTATTGTCCTATTTTTATCCACTCCAATATCTCCACTTTTTGTTAAAAAACAGAGATATGAAAGCATAGAAATTAGCATTAACCATAATAACAGTAGTAGAAATATCTTCATATATCATCTCCTTTAAAATTTATATATGGTATTAACCATAAAGTAATTAACATCTCTATTCATCTTCTGAAATCCTATACTAAAGCCACTCTTTTGATTTACTTGAAATATAATATCAATCCCATATGCTAATCCATCATCACTACTCTCATTTTTTGCATATCCGGCTTTTGCTTTAAATGCGGTATGAGTATTTAATGGAATAATATATGTTGGAAAGATATAGAGTGCTGAAAAGCTATTTTCACTTTTATTTTTTCTATTTTCTGCTTTAAAAAAACTCTGTGCATATCCAATATCAAATCCAAATCTATTATAATCTCTATTTGTATAGCTATAACAGATATGTAACGCCTGTATATTTGAATAGTTCTTAATATTTTGATGTATAATACCGGCAGAAAAAAATGATTGATTATTATTTGCTAAAAGATTTATAGATAAAATAATAATAAATCTAATTTCTTTCAAGATATACCTTTAATATAGTTTTATCTAATTTTATCTTTTATAATTTAAACTTCTGTTATATTTGAGATTTATTGATGAAAATATATTGATAAATTGTATAATTGTAAATTTTGCCTATTTTTTAATATTAAATATTTATATTATGGACATTCCTAGAATTGTAGGTGCAGGTTTAATTGTAATCGGAGCAGGGATTGGTATTGGTAGAATTGGTGGGTCAGCGATGGATGCTATCGCTCGTCAACCAGAAGCTACTGGTAAAATTCAAACTGCTATGCTAATTGCAGCAGCACTTATTGAAGGTATTGGGTTTGCTGCATTATTTGCATCATAAACCTTTTAAAAACTAAAACTAGTAGTAACGGTTGGTTGCTACTAGTTTTAAAATTAATGAAATGTTATTTAAAGACTAAAATAAATTATGGATAAGTTAATAAACGAATTTTCTTTTGGACTGTTTTTTTGGCAATTATTGCTTTTTGTAGCATTAGTTTTTTTGTTAAAAAAATACGCTTGGGGGCCAATCCTAAGTGCCGTTAACGAACGTGAAGAAGGTATAAAAAATGCCTTAGAAGAAGCAGACAAAGCACGTCAAGAAATGGAAAACTTAAAATCTGATAACGAAAAGATTTTAAAAGAAGCCAGAATAGAAAGAGATGCCCTCTTAAAAGAAGCCAGAGATATTAAGAATACCATTATAGAAGATGCAAAAGATGAGGCAAAAGCACAAGCCAGTAAATTAATGGAACAAGCAAAAGTAGCCATTCAAAACGAAAAGCAGGCTGCCATTTCTGATATTAAAAATCAAGTAGCAGGTCTATCAATAGATATTGCAGAGAAAATTGTAAAAGAAGAATTATCAAGTAAAGATAAACACTTAAAATTTGTTGAACAACTCTTAGGAGATGTGAAATTAAACTAATATGATAGGATCTAGTAGAGCTGCCATACGATATGCAAAAGCTGTTTTAAGTGCTTCCATAGACGTAACAAAAGCAGACACTATAAATACAGATATGCAATTAATTGCTACAACAATTAATGAAAGCAGAGAATTACAAGTAGTATTAAACAGCCCTGTAATAAAAAGTGATGCAAAAAAAGCAGCATTAATGGCTATATTCAATAAAAAGATAGACAGTACCTCACTAAGTCTGGTCAATTTATTGGTAGAAAACAAAAGGTTACCCTTATTGCCAGAAGTAGCAAAACAATATACATTTCTCTATAACCAATACAAAGGCAGTCAAGTAGCATCCGTTACAACAGCTTTTGAATTAACCGAAGCCTTAGAGAAAAAGATTTTGGCAAAAACCGAAGAGATAACAGGTAAAAAAATAAGTTTAGAAAGTATTATAGATCCCGCAATTATTGGTGGATTTATCCTTAGAGTTGGCGACAAGCAATTTGATGCTAGTATCTTAGGAAAGATGAATAATTTAAGAAGAACATTTGAGAATAATGTTCAAGCATAATTTGTAAAGAATAAATAATTAACAGAAGCTGAAAATAAATTCAGCATATTTAATTAAACAATTAAATAAATGGCAACAATAAAACCCGCTGAAGTATCAGCAATTTTAAAACAACAATTATCAGGTTTTGAAGGTAAAGCATCTTTAGACGAAGTTGGAACCGTACTACAAGTAGGAGATGGTATTGCACGTATATATGGACTAGCAAATGCACAGTATGGCGAGTTGGTACAATTTGAAGACGGTCTAGAAGGTATCGTTCTAAACCTTGAAGAAGATAATGTAGGTGTTGTATTATTAGGGCATTCAACAGAAATAAAAGAAGGAGCTACCGTAAAACGTACAGAGCGAATTGCTTCTTTACGCGTTGGAGAAGGTATCTCTGGAAGAGTTGTAAACACCCTAGGGCAACCTATTGATGGTAAAGGACCTATTGAAGGCGAAACCTTTGAGATGCCATTAGAACGTAAAGCACCTGGGGTAATCTTTAGAGAACCTGTAACAGAACCTTTACAAACAGGTATAAAATCTGTAGATGCCATGATTCCAGTAGGTAGAGGTCAACGTGAATTGATTATTGGCGACCGCCAAACAGGAAAATCTACCGTTGCCATAGACACCATTTTAAACCAAAAAGAATTTTATGATGCAGGAGAACCCGTATATTGTATCTATGTTGCCATAGGTCAAAAAGCATCTACCGTTGCTGCCATAGCAAGTATGTTAGAAGAACACGGAGCCTTGGCGTATACAACCATAGTTGCTGCCAATGCCTCAGATCCTGCACCTATGCAAGTGTATGCTCCTTTTGCAGGTGCTGCCATTGGTGAGTATTTTAGAGATACAGGCAGACCCGCATTAATTATCTATGACGATTTATCAAAACAAGCCGTTGCCTATCGTGAAGTATCCTTGTTATTAAGAAGACCTCCAGGACGTGAAGCATACCCTGGTGATGTATTTTACTTACACTCAAGATTGTTAGAACGTGCTGCAAAAGTGGTAAACGACAATACCATTGCTGCACAAATGAACGATATACCAGACGCATTACAAGGAAAAGTAAAAGGAGGAGGTTCCTTAACCGCCTTACCCATTATTGAAACGCAAGCAGGAGATG
>JALWZK010000088.1 GCA_027002665.1 Campylobacteraceae bacterium
AAATATAACTCTGTTTACTATCTATAACTCTTCTACCCCATAGAAAGTGCTTTTTATAGAATGTTTTTTTATTGAAACTTGTAATTACAACTTTCCGTTTACCGGAACTTGCATGTATAAATTTACCATCTTCAAGATATATACCGACATGATTAACTCTACCTCTATTGGCTCTACTGGTATCAAAAAATACCATATCCCCCTTTTGAAGCTCATTAAATCTTACTAACTTACCAACCATAGCTTGATTTCTTGATACTCTTGGAAGATTGATACCGATACTTCTATATACCTTCTGTGTAAATCCTGAGCAGTCAAAGGAGTCGGGTCCCGTTGCACCCCAAACATAGGGTTTACCCAGAAACTTTTTTGCCTTAAGCTCTATACTCTTAGTTAAGAGAAGATGACTCTTATTCACAATCGAAGAGAGTTGCCTCTCACGATTTTCCCTATACTTTTTAAAATCGAATGAGGCTACAACTTTCCTAATCATACTCTTATCATTAACAATAGGTTTTAAAATAGTATCTGTAATACTACTAATTTGATTTAATGATAAGTTAGTAATAATAATAAGAAGTGTCAATAGCTCTGAAATAACTATTATAGATAGAACCTTTTTAAATATACTCATCGCTTACCACAATTTTCAATATTTATTTGTAATAATAATTAAAAATCCTTAATATCAAGTTAATTGCCATCTAAATAAGAGATTAAGCATGAATCTATATAATTTCCATAAAATTAAAAATGGATACTATTTTAAATGATAATTAGAAAACTATTTAAATTTGAAAATGCTCATATTGTAAGAGGGTGTAGTAGTCTTAAGTGTAGTCAAAATATTCATGGACACTCATATAAGGTAGAGGTTCTATTGGAGTCTAACTATCTTGATAATGGACAGATGGTCTATGATTTCGGATTAACTAAACTATACATAAAAGATATTATAGATAGCTTTGACCATGCTATTACTCTATGGAGTGGAGATGATAGAGAGTATATAGAGAGTATGAAAAAACACTCATTGAGATGGATAGAGTTGCCTGTTAGTCCGTCGGCAGAGCAGTTTAGTAGAGTCTTTTTTATCTTAATTGAGAGAGTTTTGGAATGCACAATAATGGTAAATGGTGAAAAGGGGGTTAAATTGAATAGTATTATAGTTCATGAGACAGATACAGGATATGCTCAGGGATTTAGAGAAGACGCTTATAATAAACTTATGGGAGAGATAGAAATTAAAGATATTATCTTCTCCAAAGAGATACAAAATAGTTGGAGTGATAATAGTTTCTGGGATAAATTATTAAATAAAAAGAGGATAATTAATCCGAAAAGAGTATAATTTTATAATTTTTGTTGTATAATCACGCATAAATTTTTCAAAAGGATAAATATGAATAGATTAACAATAGTATCAATAATTGTTACTACACTACTATTTATTGGTTGTGGGCAAAATGGACAGAGCAATTCAGCTGCAAAATCAGAACCTGCAAAGAGTGAAACCATTGCAGAAAAGGCTACAAAAGCTGTTCAAGCGGTAAAAGAGAGTGCGTCGTCAGCAGTTGCAAAGACTGCAGAGGTAGCAAAAAAGACAACTCATGAGGTGACAGAGACAGCTAAGAAGGCTGTTGAGGCTACTAAGGAGGCAGTTGCAAAGGCTACAGGTGCACCATCAGCTAAATTTGCTAAGTGTGCAGGTTGTCATGGAAAAGATGGTAAAACTAAAGCTCTCGGTAAATCCGCAGTTATTGCAGGACAGCCAAAAGCCGATTTGGTTAAAAAGATTAAAGAGTATAAAGCTGGAACAAGAAATGTTGCTGGTATGGGTTCACTTATGAAAGGACAAGTAGCAGCTCTTAGTGATGCAGATATTGATGCAATTGCTACTTATATATCAGGTTTGAAATAATAGAAGGGGGGCTTATTTTATAGCTCCTCTATCTAAGCTTATATCAGAATATTAGAAGCCACTACACAAATCGCACTCTCACTCTTTAAAACCATAGCTGTATCGAGTCCAACTATATCTTTAGAGTTAAAAAGGGCTACCTCATCTTGAGTAAATCCACCTTCACACCCCACAACAATACTCTCTATCTCTCTTGATATTATAGAGTTATCTGAAAAGTTTAATAGATTTGCCTTTGGATAGAGTTTTAAAAATTCCTCTAAACTACTCAATATCTCCAATCTCATTAAATTACTTCTTCCAGACTGTTGAGATGAGTTTAATAAGATTCTCTTTAATCTTTTTAAATCTACTTTAAAGCTCTGTTGTGACCTTTTACAGTATATAAATGAGATGGAGCTAACTCCAATCTCATTTAATATGGGCAGGACTTTTTCAATATTTTTAGGCTCAATTATACACCAGCCGATATGAAGCTCTCTTTTTGCCTTTACCTCTAAGTATCTACTCTCTTTTAGAGTTAAGAGTGCCTCTCTTTTTGTTATATCTGTTATCTCATAGCTATATAGTATATTATCCTCCAAGTTACGGAGAGAAATTATCTCATTTTTCTTATGACGACGAACTCTAATTATATATTTATAGTCGCTATCTTTTAAAGTTATATTATCTTTGCCAGACTCTTTATGGTATAGATACTGCATATTCCCAACCAATTAATGCTATTAATATTAAGATATTAATTAAACTATATCTATTCTCTCTACAACTCTTTTTAAATTTTAAATACCTTAAACTCTCTATAGTTGTAGTTGATATATATACTAATACCATTAGAACTATATTTAAATTGAGTGCCATTTTTGCAAAAGTGAATGCCACTAATCCACTAAATGCCACTGTGGTAATAACTCCATGAAATATAAACATATATATTCGCAATCTCCTAATAGTGGTTTTACAGTTTTGACTTAAAAATGGAATTATATATCCTATAATAACCACCAATAATAGACTATCCACCAATATAGAGTGGTATAGCACCATCTCATTAAACATTATAAAACCCTTTTTAAATAGTATTATATCCTATTTTGATATAATCAGCTAAATTTTACAAAAGGTTAATATAATGGTAAGTATAGATGAAGCATTAGATATTATATATAGAACAGTTAAACCCAAAAATAGACATATAGTGCCAATAGAGAATAGTATAGGCAAGATAGTAGCAAGAGAGTATAGAGCATCTTTTGATTTACCACGATTTGATAACTCTGCAATGGACGGATATGCTGTAAAGTTGGCTGATGCCAATAGAGCTGTCAATATTGTAGATACTATCTATGCAGGAGATATCCCAACACGAGAGTTAAGAGTTGGTGAGGCTATTAAAATTATGACAGGTGCACCAATTCCAAAAGGTTGTGAGGCTATTGTCCCTATTGAAGATATCAAACTTTTAACTGAAAATAGTATTCTATTACCTCCAACTATAAAAAAAGATGCAATGATTAGATGGAGAGGTGAAGATATTAAGGGTGGAAGGGTCTTTTTAAAAACAAATAGCAGAATAACAGGTTACACTACGGCTCTTCTCGCATCACAGGGTATTAGTCATATAGAAGTCTATAGAGAGCCTAAGATTACTATTTTTACTACAGGTGAAGAGTTAAAAGCACATTATGAAAAGATAGAGGCACATCAACTCTATAACTCAAATCTCCCAATGTTTTATAGTAGAGCAAAAGAGCTTGGGTGTGATGTCAGTTATATATCCAATTCAGCTGATAGTTTAGATGAGGTTAAAAAATCAATTCAAGAGGCGTTAGATGCTGATTTGATTTTAACTTCAGCTGGAGTTAGTGTTGGAGATAGAGACTTTACAATAAAGGCTTTTAAAGAGTCTGGAATGGAGATACTATTCTCTCAGGTGGATATTAAGCCGGGTAAACCAACAACTTTCGGTAAGATAGGTAGCTCCCTTATAGTAAATCTTCCGGGTAATCCACTTGCCTCTATGGTGAATTTCGAGATGTTTGTAAAACCGATTATTTTAAAATTATCTGGAAGCTTAGAGTTTTATCATCAAACTATAACTACTAAAATGAGAGAGGATTATAAGCTTAGAGGAGGAAGATATAGTGTTATCCTCGGGGAGTGGGATGGAGATAGTTTTATGCCTATAAAAAATCAAAAGCCGGGTATGATATCCCCTTTAGATAGAGCTGATGGAATGGTTGTGACTACACCAACAATTAACTTCTTTAGTAGAAATCAGATAATAAAAATGATACCAATTAAGGTAAATCTCGGTAGTAGTAGTAAAAAGATGGAGTTTATGCAGAAGTAGTCAATTTGCTACTTTATAAATGTTAAGTTTTAATTTTATTAAAGGTAAAGGTGAAAAAAAATGAATGCAGAATCTATAGTTATGGAGCATATGATGAACCCCCAAAATTATGGGGAGATGAGAGATAGTGATGCCATTGGAATTGGTAAAAATCCACAAAATGGCGAAAAGGTTGCCATATATATTAAAGTTAGAGAGGAAGATGAACCTATTATAGAGGATATTAAGTTTCAAGCGATTGGTTGCACTACAACCATAGTTGCTGGTTCTATTATTACAACTGAAGCTAAGGGGGTGAGCTTCTCAAGAGCGAGAGAGCTTATATCTCTCACCTTAGGTATGCTGGATAAACAAACACCTGAAGACGCAGCTTGCACAGAGATGGTAGTATTAGCACTTCAAGCCGCAATGGATACATATTTAGAGAGAAAAAAAGATAGAGATTTTCCAATAATAAGCTATATAATAAAAACAGATTGCACACCAAAAGAGGAGGAGAGATAATGCACGATTTATTTAGAGAGGTTCATGAGCTATTCTTAGCTACACAGTTTACAGGATTTATGTCAAAAACAGTCAGTAGATGTAATCTATATGAGTTCGCTAATATATTTTTTAAACATCTAACTTGGTTAGAGAATGATTTTATTAAGAGAGGAGAGGAGTATAACTATAGTGTAAATCAAATTCCAATTAAAGTGGATAAATTATCTATGATGATAAATAATATTATCAATAGAATTGAGAGTATTGAGAAGAAATTAGATAGTTGTAAAGATAGAGATATAGTATTTAGAATGCAGAGTGATTTTAACTACATTAAGTTAGCCCTAAAAAATATACCTGATGAAGATGTATCCAACTGTTTTGATACAAAAAGAGAGTATCCAAATGTTAAATTGACAGATGAAGCTCGAAATGCCTTAACTCTATTTCTATTTGAGGAGAGCTATAAGGAGTATGAGCTTATTATGGTATATAACTACTCAAAAGCAAATAGTAGTGATGCTTTTTTAAATAGAATATTCCAAATATTAATTGATGAGTCATTTTTTCACCTTAGAAGTTTTGGAGAGATAATGGCAGATATGGGAATTTTAACTGTGCCTCGAACTATAATGGAAGAGGTTTATAAATTTAATGATTTAAAGCAATTCTTAAAAGATGGCATAGAGGAGGAGATAGGAGCTAAAGAGGAGTGTAAAAGGTTGGCAGAGGCTGTTAGTAGTAGTTCTGAATATTTTGCTTCATTTTTTACATTTATAAATAATCAGGAGAATTATCATATAGCATTAATGGAGGAGGCATTGGAGCATGTATCATAATTTTTGTGTAAAGTATCTAAACTATCTATATAGATAGTTTAGCCATATTATAAACCTCCTCTAATACAGATATATTATTCATTTGTTATTAGTAAACTCTTCTCTTTTCTTTTATTATTATCCATTTCCCAAGTTACAAAATCGTTTGGGGTAACTATATAGTTATGAGGACTCTTATTATCATCTATTGGAGTTGGAGTAGGTGTTGGGGTCGGAGTGGGGGTCGGCGTTGGAGTAAATGTTGGCGTCGGAATTGGAGTCGGTGTAGGCGTAGGTGTTGGGGTTGGGGTCGGAGTTGGAGTTGGCGTCAATTCTATAATAGGCTCACCACCTTTACTTGCTTCAATTAAAGCATCATTTAAACTTTCTTCTCCATCACTAATTAGAACTACCAGAGTATTAAGATTTACCCTTGATGTATCATATTTATCTAATTTAGAAATTAAATTTATTATTTTAGTATCCTCAAATCTACCCATAATAGCATAGCGAATATTATCAGGCATATTTGCCAAAATTTTATCTATATCTATACTATCAAATGGAATATCCGAAACAATTTGAGAAATATCCAATAGAGATATATCTGCTCCCTCTCTCAATGCAGTTTTAAGTATCTCCATAAGTAACATTAATTTTTGAATTTGATTCTTTTTTTCTCCTCTATATAGTCCCACAGCTGAAGCAGAGGTTACAGGATTAAAATCTCTAACCATATTTTCAAATATAGATACATCTTCACCTTTTGATTTTTTACTAAGAAGTAGTGTTGTCAATGGGGTTATAAATGAACCGCTAATATCTCCTCTCATCTCAAATCCTAATAGTTTATCACTACTATCATATACGCCATTATTATTTGCATCAATTATTGCACTACTTGGCACAACCACAATACAGTTATCTGTAATATTGACATCTTCAAAAGTAATTAATCCTTTTTTCCCTACAATTAAGGAGCTTTGATAGGTTCTATTTGGACATCTCAACTCTACAGGCTCAGAGAGTTTAATAATATATCCATCAGCACTATTCTTTTTATTTTTTGATTGTTTTCCTTTTTTTGCCTCATCAGCAATTACCTCTGCCTCTTCTTTTGTAATATTAAGCTCTTTTGAAGTCGCAGTTAGTATATTGTTAATACAACTACTATTATCTTCACAAGAGGCAATCTTAGCAGGAAGTGTTTGGGCTATATCAACCTTTTGTAACTCATTTGCTAAAACTTTTAAGCCCTTATCTATTGCAACTTTTCTATTTAACTCCTCTCCTCTTAATAGATTATAGTTATGTTCTAAACTCTCAAAAATAACTCTATCAATAACCTCTCTATTCTTTAACGCTTTAAGAGCTTTAGTCTCATTCTTCTCCAAATATTTTGCATCCTCTAAAGCCTGAATGGCTGAAATCTCTTTTATCTCATTATCATCTTTATCTGTCTCAAATCCATTGAATGTAAGAGTAAAGTTACCATTATCATACTCTATTTTTGCTCTATCTTGTAACTCTACTAAGATAGGTAGTTTGGGATTATATGTTTGTAAAAAATATTTACCATCTTCGGTTAATGAGATTTTTCTCCAAATATCATCTATATTATCCCCTCTATTAATGGTTAATTTGGTGAATACTTCTCCCTCTCCACAGACTCCATCGCGATTGGCATCTTGACAAATATTAACAATAATCTCATAGGGAATCCCTACAACCTGTAGGATTTTAGAAAGAAGTTCTCTTGCCTCTTTACTACTCCCATCTCCACAACTGGTAAAACTTAATGTAACTATTAAAC
>JALWZK010000089.1 GCA_027002665.1 Campylobacteraceae bacterium
ATATATTGGAATAGCTCTCTTAGAGACTACAGGATATATGAGCCGTGTTGCCTTTTTATTAGATGGATTTTTCCATAAGTTTGGACTGCATGGAAAGAGTTTTATTCCACTTGTAACAGGTTTTGGCTGTTCTGTTCCTGCTTATATGGCTGCACGAACACTTAAGAGTGAGAAAGATAGACTAATTACTCTATTTATTATTGGATTTATGAGTTGTGGAGCGAGACTACCTATATATGTTCTATTTACAGGAGCATTTTTTTCACCAGATAGGGCTGGAAATATTCTATTTCTTATTTACATTTCAGGAGCAATGCTCGGTCTAATAATGGCAAAGATTTTACGAGTGGTAGTCTTTAAAGGAGAAGATGAGCCATTTGTAATGGAGATGCCAAAGTATCGTCTTCCATCTTTTAGATTAATATGGCATACAGTCTATAATAATGCAAGGAGTTATGTTAAAAAGGCGGGAACATTTATTCTTGGAGCTTCAGTTCTAATCTGGGTATTAGCGACCTATCCAAATCAACCTCTCTTAGAGAAAACTTATCAAGCTAAGATAGAGAAAAGTAGTAAAGAGGAGGCAAAAAGATTGGAAAATGAGCTTAAAATGAAAAAATTGGAGCAGAGCTATCTGGGGAAAATTGGAAAGGCTTCTGAGCCACTCTTTAGACCTCTTGGATTTGATTGGAAAATGACTGTTGCATTGGAGACAGGATTGGCGGCTAAGGAGGTTGTAGTCTCAACACTTGGAGTTCTATATGCCATTGGTGATGAGGTTGATGAAAATAGTCAGGCTCTATCTCATGAGTTAAAGAGAAATATCTCTTTTGCCTCTGCAATGTCATTTATTGTCTTTGTGATGATTTACTTACCATGTCTGGCAGCATCAATGGTATTTGTTAGAGAGGCTGGAGGATATAGATATCTACTCTATCTATTTATATTTACCACTGTTACAGCATGGATATTTAGTTTTATTACCTATAGAGTTTTGGTATAAAAAAATGAATATAACATTCCTAACTCTATTTCCCAATATTATGGAGTGCTATTTTAGTGACTCCATACTAAAAAGGGCTATAGATAGAGATATTTTAAAAATAGAGTTTGTAAATCCACGAGACTATACAAAAGATAGACACAATAGAGTAGATAGAGCAATGGTTGGGGGTGGAGCTGGTATGTTAATGACTCCCCAACCTCTATTTGACTCTATTGATGCTCTTAAAGAGAAGTCAGCAGATGCTTATGTGGTTATGGCTACACCTGTTGGCAAACCCTTTAGACAGAATGATGCTAAGAGACTCTCCAGAAAGGAGCATATTATATTTGTATCTGGAAGATATGAGGGGGTTGATGAGAGATTTATTGAGGAGAAGGTAGATGAGCTATTCTCTATTGGAGATTTTATCTTAACAGGTGGAGAGTTACCATCTCTCGTTATGGCAGACGCTATCTTTAGAAATATAGATGGAGTCTTAGGTAATAGCAACTCTTTAGATATTGAGAGTTTTGAGATGTCTGCTTTAGAAGCACCCTCTTTTACAAAACCCACTATATATAATGGAATTGGTGTCCCTTCAGAGTTTCTAAAGGGAAATCACGCTAAAATCTCGGACTTAAAAAATGGTATGGCTAAGTGCAAAACACAATACTTTAGACCAGATATGTATAGCAAACTCATATTGAGTGAGAGAAAAAATAAAAGGTAATTTTATGAGAAATAGATATATCGAGAATTTTGAAAAAAAACAGTTAGAAAATAAAACTGTTCCAGAGTTTAGAGCTGGTGATACAGTTCGTGTTGGTGTAAAAATTAAAGAGGGAGATAAGGAGAGAGTCCAAAATTTTGAGGGAGTCTGTATTGCACTTCGTGGACAGGGAACAGGTAGAACTATGACAATTAGAAGAATTGGGGCTAACTCCATTGGTGTTGAGAGAATTTTCCCAATCTATTCAGACACTATCGATAGCATCACTGTTGTTAGAAGAGGTAGAGTAAGAAGAGCTAAACTGTTCTATCTGAGAGGATTAAAAGGTAAAAAGGCGAGAATTAAAGAGCTTAGAAAAAAGTAAATTCTACTTAATTTCTCACACTCTCAAATGGAGATATTATCTCCTAAATTCTACCATATATTTTGAT
>JALWZK010000090.1 GCA_027002665.1 Campylobacteraceae bacterium
ATTGCACTATATAATACGAAATTTGTTCTACTCTCGTTTATATCTGTCTCTCTAATCAGTTCAGCTCTCTTTATAGCTATAAGGGATTTTAATCTATTTGCACTTCTCAATATTAAAAATGGAGAGGCTCTATATAGAGTATTTATGACACTTACAATTACACAGTTAATATACTCTGCTATATGTTTTTATGGAAATATTTTAATCTATATTCATAGACAGAAAATGGAGTATTTTAACAACTTAATAGTTTTAATATTGGCTATTTTACTAAATGTTATATTAATTCCCCTATATGGTGTATGGGGTGCATCTATTGCTACCTCCATCTCTCTAATTGTAGGTAATCTACTACAGATGGCTCAAGTAAAATATTTTACAGGAACTCTTTTTATATCTTTTAGAAGGAGATAGCTATGTTTAATTTTCTATATACCATTTTCATTCTATTTTTTCCATTTTATCTCTTTAGTAGTGGACAGCCTCAAATATCACACCTGATTTTGGCTCTACTATTTGCTTTTATACTCTTTAAGATGCCATCTCAGTTTCTAAATAGTATAAGGGAGAATAGGAGAGTAATGATATTTATGATATATATAATATATATAAATTTTATATGGCTGATATTAACAGAAAAGACATCATTTTTTATATATACTCTCTTCTATCTATTTAATGTTTTACTCTTCTATTCAACATATCTACTCTATGAAAATTCGCTTATTAGTGATAGAGTTATAAGGAGAGCTATATTTTTTACACTTCTACTGCAGTTTATTTTTCTATTAAAAAGTGGATTAAGCTTTAATACTCGAAATATGCTATTTTTTAATAATCCAAATCAGTTGGGCTATTTTGCTATCGCTATAATAAATATATATTTTATACTGGGGGTAAATCAGAAAGAGGGGAACAGAGGTAACTTGGAGGTTATTCAGAATATTTTAGTATATATTTTTGCATTTATATTGATACTCTTCTCATCATCAAAAGCCTCTATATTCTCATATATGATTATATTAATCTATATATTCTATATAGAGTTAATTAAGAGGGTAAACTCATTAAAAATTCTCATTAGTGGAGTATTGGCAATATCTTTGACTGCACTATTAATAGCCAATTTTAATACTGTTGCAAATATGGCAGAGAATACAGCTCTATTTAATAGAACTGAAAATATTGGAACTGAGAGTGATGATTCTCTTGCGGGGAGAGGTTATGACCGTATTGTTGAGTATCCCAAATATCTGCTGTTTGGAGCTGGAGAGGGTGATTTTAATAGATTTGCTCTATCTCACCATAAGGGGGAACTTCACTCTACAGTGGCAAATATTCTATTTTCCTATGGAATAGTTGGATTTATTATATTTATATCATTTTTTTTAAATTCCAAATTTTATATAAAACGGGTTCTATTCTATATGTTCCCCATTCTACTATATGGGTTAAGTCATAATGGGATAAGGAGTCCACTATTCTGGATAGCTCTGGCTATCTCCTTTGAGTATTCTAAGAGAGAGGGGGAGAAATCCCCCGTCTATTAAAGATTGTAGAAGTGTTTTAATGCTCTAATAATCATAGCATTCTTGGAGATACTCTCACTCTTTGCATCTGTATCAACTTGCTCATACAAGTCAATAGGGAGAGTAATTGAGAAAATTTTTGTTCTATTCTTCTTCTGCTTCTTAATATCTGATACAATATCTTTTAGAACATCAATCATCTTATCTGTATTAATTGGTTTTCTAATAAAGTTATTTACACCAATTTTTACAGCTTCAGATATATTTCCCATATCATCACTTGCAGATACGACAACAATCATCTGTTTCGGATTAATCTCTCTAATCTCTTTTGCAATCTCTAAACCACTTTTACCCGGTAGAATTATATCAACAAAGATTATATCAGGTTGATATTTCTCATATAACTCTAATGCACTCTCTCCATCTAATGCAGAATAGACCTCAGCAAAGAAGTTTCTCAATGTTTTACACATTAAGTCATTTGTCTCTGGATCGTCTTCTAATACCATTGTTTTTAGTTTTTTAGTCTCTTCGACAATTTTCATTAAGTCAGTATTCATAATTACCTATTCCCTTTATATTTTTAATATATTGTAACATGTTAATTATTA
>JALWZK010000091.1 GCA_027002665.1 Campylobacteraceae bacterium
CCTTATAACTATCTATTTAATTATGATAAAATTATATCCAAATTGTTAATATAGCTAATATGGATATTTTTAAACTAAATCTTAAGTAAGAATTGTGTAAAATGAAAAAAATTAAAAATTTATCAGAGTTTGCAAATAAGAAATATGGACAGAACTTTTTAAAAAATGAGTATATAGTAAAGCAAATCATCCAAGCGATGCCCAAAGACAATCTAAGAGTAGTAGAGATTGGACCTGGCTTAGGTGATTTAACCAAAGAACTAATAAATGTTCACAGTGTCACGGCATTTGAGGTTGATAAGAGGCTATGTTCGCATCTCCATAGTAGATTTAATGAACAGATTAATAGAGGAATATTAACTCTAAGGTGTGGAGATGTAATCAAGGAGTGGGATAGTGGAACTCTATTAGATGAGAAGTATCATCTAATAGCAAACCTTCCCTATTATATTGCAACTAATATTATTTTAAAAGCGTTAAAAGATGAGAATTGCCAATCTATCTTGGTTATGGTTCAGTTAGAAGTGGCCAGAAAGTTCTCTGCTACGGTGGGAGATAGAGCCTTTTCCAGTCTATCTGTATTGGTTCAGAGTGTAGGTTATGGCAAGATACTCTTTGAGGTTGGAGCTGAAAATTTTGTTCCACCACCCAAAGTTACATCTGCAACACTTTTAATTCAAAAGGATAGAAGTCAAAATAGTAGGGGGTTTGAGGATTTTTTAAAGATTGCATTTAAGCAACCGAGAAAAAAGCTCTTTAAAAATCTATCGACACACTATCCAAAAGATAAAATAAAACAACTCTTCTTAGAATTGGATATTAGTCCTGATATTCGACCACATGAGACTGAGACATCTATTTATCATCACTTATATAAAAAATTAGACAAGGATATAAATGGAAGAGAAAAAAGTAACAACCGAAGAGAAATCAGAGCAGACAAAAGTAGGACGAGACCGTCCAGATAGACCAAAACGGTCAAGAAACCCACATAGAACCCCAAAAAGTGATAATAAGATTAATCCCAAACCACAACAGTATAAAAATAATAAAAAGAGTAAAACCAATACCAAAAGAAGAAACGGTAAAAATAGTATGGCCCCACTTACAACCAATATAAAAGAGGCACTAAAGGCAAATATCACTGTAGATGAAGCAAGAATGAACCCTTGGAGACAGATAGATACCTCCAATAAACATAAGATTAGATTTACTCCACTTGGAGGCTTAGGGGAGATTGGTGGAAATATTGCTGTTATTGAAGATGATGAGAGTGCAATTATTATTGATGTGGGAATGAGCTTTCCCGATGAGACTATGCACGGAGTTGATATTTTAATTCCAGACTTCTCATATCTTCACGCCATTAAGAGTAAAATAAAAGGTATTATTATTACCCATGCACATGAGGACCACATTGGAGCAGTTCCATATCTATTTAAAGAGTTAAAATTTCCAATATATGGAACTCCATTAGCTTTGGCTATGATAGAGAATAAATTTATAGAGCATAAACTGAAAGATGATATTAAATACTTTAGATATATTACAAAGAGAAATATATATGAGATTGGAACTTTTAAGGTGGAGTGGATTCACAATACACACTCCATTGTCGATGCGTGTGGGTTGGCAATAGAGACAAAGGCAGGAACTTTTATCCATACAGCAGATTTTAAGATAGACCATACACCAATAGATAATTTAACAACTGATTTACATAGATACGCCTATTATGGCTCTAAGGGTGTTTTATGTCTATTTTCAGATAGCACAAATTCCCATAATGAGGGATTTACAAAGAGTGAGGCTGTTGTTGGAAAGACATTTGATACCCTATTTGAGTTGGCTGACGGGAGGGTTATTATGTCCACATTCTCATCAAATACACATAGAATATTTCAAGCTATGGAGAGAGGAGTTAGAGCTGGAAGAAAGGTATGTATAATTGGTCGCTCTATGGAGAGAAATATAGAGATAGCGAGAAAATTGGGATTTGTTGATATTGAAGAGAGACACTTTATCGAGCCACATGAGGTAAATAGATTTGAAGATAGTGAACTCTTAATAGTTACAACCGGCTCTCAAGGTGAAAATATGGCAGCTCTCTCAAGAATGGCAATAGATGAGCATAGACATATTAAGTTAAAACCTACAGATACCGTAATTATCTCTGCTCATGCAATTCCGGGAAATGAGACCTCTGTATCATCTCTTATGAATAAGTTGGTTAAAGCCGGTGTGACCGTTAGATATAAAGATTTTGATAATATTCATGTATCTGGACATGCGGGACAGGAGGAGCAGAAGCTAATGTTGAGATTAATTCAACCAAAATTCTTCTTGCCTGTGCATGGAGAGTATAACCATATCGCAAGACATGCAAAGACTGCTGTAAGTTGTGGAGTTAATGAGAAAAATATTATACTAATGAGTGATGGAGACCAGATAGAGATTACCACTAAATATATTAAAAAGGTAAAGACGGTTAAAACTGGTAAAAGCTATATAGATAATCAAAACAATAGAGAGATTAAAGCGGAAATTATTACCGATAGACAGAAACTTGCTGAAGATGGAATTGTGAATATTGCTATGCAGATAAATAAGGAGAGTAAAAAGGTTATAGGTAATCCAACAATTACAACCTATGGACTCATAGCAAATAGAGATGTAAAAAAATTTAATAGCGATATAAATACCATTGTAGAGACACTTCTATTAAATGTGGAAGATAGTAAATTGACAACCAAATTTTTACAAGACGAGTTAAAGAGTATTATTAGGAAACATATTATTCGGACAAAAAAGAGATACCCTATTATTAATGTAGTTGTATTTTTAATTTAATAGGTTTTATTCTTTTTTAAGGAATTTTAATATTAAAATATTATAATATATAGAAAGGAGATTTTATGTTAATTAATCTAATCTATATAACTATAATATTAGTGGCGATAGTGGCACTTATAGCTATATTTATTAAATTTAAAACAGTAGATGATAGATGCCATAATAGGCTAAACTCTACTCACCCTCTACATATTGATAATATCTGTAGAGATAGTGAAAGTAATTTACAACTCATTAAGGGGATAGGAAAAATTCTCGAAAAGAGACTCAATAGTAATGGTATTTACTGTATTAAGCAGATAGCAAACTGGAATGAAGAGGATATAAAGAGGATAAATAAGATTATTGCATTTCCCGGTAGAGTAGAGAGAGAGAAGTGGGTCGAACAGGCAAAGGCGATTATAAATAGTAATAAATAGGATATGCTATATCCTATTTAACCATTTTTCTATTTCTATATGCCAGTAGTGTAACCAATGCTAAGGTAGCTACAAAATAATATACCCAATTTGGAATAGGTATAGGCTCCCCTCCCGCGTATGAGTGAAGTCCAGATAGATAGTAATTAACCCCAAAATATGTCATTATAACGCTACTGTATGCCCATAGGGAAGCTACATTATATATATAGAGACTATTTAATTTTGGAATAAATCTTAAATGTAATACAGCGGCATAGACTAAGATAGTAACGGCCGCCCAAGTCTCTTTACTATCCCAACCCCAATATCTACCCCAACTCTCATTTGCCCAAACTCCACCTAAAAAGTTTCCAACGGTTAGTAGAAATAGTCCAACTATTAGACTCATTTCAGATATAGAGCTTAACTCTTTAATGGAGAGGTCTATCTTCTTATTTTTTCCTCTTATTATAAATAGGATTAACACTAAAAATGATAAAATTGAACCAAGTCCTAAAAATCCATCTCCAGATATAATAGTTGCCACATGTATCATTAACCAATACGATTTCAAGACAGGAACCAGATTTGTAATCTCCGGATTTATAAAGCTCATATGGGCTACAGCCATTGTAACACCCGCAAGCAGAGTAGTTCCTGCAAGGGTAAATGGGGAGTTCTTAGCAAAAAATAGCCCTGCTACAATGGTAGCTCCAGCAATAAATACGATGGATTCGTAGGCATTTGACCATGGAGCGTGTCCAGATATATACCATCTCATACCCATTCCAATAACATGTAATATAAATCCAATAATGGTGATACTCCATGCAACTCTCATAATCCATTTTAAAGAGAAATTGGGCTTTAGAACATTAATAAAAGAGAAGATTAGGAGAAAAATTCCGACCAAAAGATATATAGGGACTATCTTAGATAGAAGTCCCAATTTATTATACCAAATCTCCATCTCTATATGCTCTTTTGACGGTATAACTTTTGAGCCAAACTTTTTCTGATATAACCCTATCATATCTATTGCCTGTTTTGCCTCTTCCCAATTATTGGTCTCTATTCCGCTATTTATACCTTGAAATAGATATAGAGTCATTTTACGAACAACATTGGATAACTCTTTTGGAAATCCCTCTATAGCTTTTTTAGGATTTACCCATCTATTATTGGGGTCGTGTGGAATAGGATATATCCTAAGCAGGCTACCTGAATATACCATATATGCGACATTTAATCTCTCATCAATCTTAATAAGCTCCGTATCATACTTATTTTTATCTAAGGGTTTTTTTCTCGCTGAAATTGAGACCTCTTTTGCCAATTTATACTCCCCATCTATTGTAAAAAAGTCTGAAAATTTAGCATACTTAGTATCTTTTGGTAATCCTAAATCTTTTGCTACTCTTGTATGGGATATTTTAATCATAGGAAGATGCTGATAGAAACGGGGATTTATAGTCATACCTAAGAAGATAGCTGTTGGAGATACTCCATAAATGGTTGCCTTTCCTGAAAGTTTTGCTACAACCTCATGTGCCAATGTATCTATAGGTTTCATTCTACCTCGTCTATCTTGAACTAAGAGTCTTGCAAATTTATCTATAACGCTACTATCTATAGATTTTACTATTTGAGAGCTATTATTACTATCCAATTGTAAATCGGAAGAGTATAGAGGTAATACTCCCAAAATAATCAATATTAAAGCTCTACTTTGAAGTTTTTTAACACGAGATAATAGCTTTTGAAAACGACTCTTTCTATCAAAGATATTCCATAACATTCCAAGAGCCAATATAATATAACCTATATATGTAGGAAGAGTCCCCGGGTCGTGGTTCACAGATAGGATTGTTCCTCTCTCATCTCTATCATAAGATGATTGAAAGAAGCGATAGTTCCTATAATCAAGCACATGGTTCATATATATTCTATATGGCATATTCTCTATTCCTCTCTCTCTATCTGTCAATTCCACTTCACTTGCATAAGATGATGGACTCATAGAACCGGGGTATCTCTCCAACTGAAAATCTATCAATTTTAATGAGAATGGCAGATTAATCACCTTTGCACCTAAGCTTATATTTATTTTTATATCTCCAAAATCTAAACTTTTAACTTCCCCCTCTACTCCACTGTAACTAAATAGATTAACTACTTTACTCTTATCCCCAACTGATACCCTAAAAGTTGCCATCTCTGGTAGTGTAGGCTGCGTTTTTAGAGAGTGGGATACATATCTAAATTTTGCTTTATCATAAACCTCCCTTAAAACTATCATATTTTGATTGAAAGCGTATAGTTTCCCCTTTACAAAACTATTTACCCCCTTAGATAGATTCTGCTCCTCTGTAGTATCCATTGAGAGAGTCTCTAAATCAAAATCTGTCTGAATCTCTAATCTATCTCCCCTATCTATAATATTAAAAACAGGAGTATCGCTCTCTTTAAGAGATTTATCCTCAAAATTTATAATAAAATTGGAGCCACTATAACTTTCTCCCTTAAATAGATATATATCTTTTCCTCTTGAACCATCGCTAACTTTTAAAGCTATAACCTTTCTACCCTTAGAGTCCGGAACTAACTCTTGTGTAGCAGCTGGTAAATATTTAATAAGATTTACCTTTACATCTCTATTATCAACTCTTAGATTTATGCTTAGATGATTCTTTGTCATAGATGAGAAGAATACCTGTTTCTCAAAATGTTTTCTCTCTTCCCCTTTAATTGCATCTATCTGAAGAACCTTAATATTAGATACCATTGTGCTTGAACTCTGCCCCTCTCTTATGTGCATAATTCCCTCATATCCATAATATCGAGTAATAAAAGCACCAATGGCGATAATTACAAAGGCCATATGGAACACGAAAATCGAAAGTTTTTCCCTCTTATAACTTTTATATTTTATAATATTGTAAATAATTAGCAGAGTAAAAAATAGAAGAAATAGTTCAAACCATTTGGCACTATAGACCAATGCCCTTGCTGTCTCCGTTCCATAATCATTTTCAATAAATGTAGCTACACCTATGATGGTAGCAAATATAAAGAGAGTAGCCACTGCCACTTTCATAGAGAAAATCTTATCTAACATATAAAAACTCCAATATTTATAAATTGAAGTGATTATATCTAATCATTATTAATGGCATATTAATTGTCAAAAGACCTTTAAATTTTTAATAATGTATCTCATAATCTCATCTCTATCACCAAACTCCAATTTTTCCAATACTCTATTACCCTTTTTATCTATAGGAGGATTTGTATTAAAAGACTCTTTTATGACTAAGATTTTCCCATCTATTCTAAAGAAATAGATATTGACTCCACACCCCTCTGCTCCAATAGTATCTCTATACCCTTTAAGCCCATAAAACTCTACTCTTTTAAATCTATTACTATTTTTTTTAAACCAACCACCTATTGTTACCTTCTTATATATAGAACTATTATAATTTTTATCTTCAGTAAAAAAATCTCGTAAGGAGCTATAAACTTTTAATTTTATATCAAAACGGTAAAACTCATATAGTAGAGTAGGTTTCTCCTTTTCGTCACAACCGCTATAATATTCAAATCCAATCTTATTATATATCTCTATCCAACCATCTTGAGTTCTCTTAGCTTTTAGAAAAATGGGATATATAACAGCTAAGTCTCCAACTGTAACTGCTCTATAGTGGTCATATAGTTTTATATATTTACCCTTAACCCAGCCACTATAAAATCCATCACTAAAATTGACTCTAATCTCCACCCATGCATCTCTACCCAACTTATTTAAAATATCTCTATCCTGAGTGGTCAAATTTTTTGCATCATAAGGGATTTTATATAGAGTTTTACTCTTATATGATGGTTCTAACTTTAAATTAAGTAGGTAGGTTTTGGGAACTCCAGTAACCATTAATTCTACATTTTGATTATCGTCAAATTCAATATGTTTTTTAAAATCTATTTCTGCATTTAATAGTATAGTTACTATTATAAATGTGATTATTTTTTTCATATATAATAATATCTAATATAGAATAAGAAATATATTAAAACTATATCTATATTTTTTTTAAATTTTCAATACCAAGAACTATAT
>JALWZK010000092.1 GCA_027002665.1 Campylobacteraceae bacterium
CTTTTATTTAGTGTTAAAATTATAACAAATTAAGAGAATAGTAAACTAAAAATGATATATAGTTAGAGAATTACTTAATTTCCTGTTAACAAACTACTCCTAATTTAAATTACTATTTAGATATAATAGTTATTAAGGAGAGTTTAATTATGGAAGATGTAAGGATTTGTTATATTGGAGATTCATTAGTTCATGGTGTGGGTGACCCTACTCTATTGGGTTGGAGTGGTCGTTTAAGTAAAATTAGTCAAAGTAGTAAACACTATATTTCTCACTACAATCTGGGAGTTATTGGAGATACCTCATCTAATATATTGGAGAGATGGGAATTAGAGGCTAATAGGAGGCTACCAAACTTCTCTATTAACTGTGTTGTATTCTCATTTGGTTTAAGTGATAGTATTATAGAGAATAAGAGAGTTAGAGTCTCACTAATAGATAGTATGAAGAATGCAAGGGCGATTATTGGTAGAGCAAAAGTGAAATATAATGTAGCAATGGTAGGTCCAACCTCCGTTATAGATGAGGTGCATAATACGAGAATAAAGGGTTATGATGATGCCTACTCCACTGTATGTGGAATGTTGGGTATAAATTACCTCTCTATCTTCAATATTCTACTTAATGATATGGAGTGGAGAGAGGATATTAAAAAAAATGATAATATACACCCTACAGAAAAAGGGTATGAGATGATTGCCAACCATATATATAATTGGGAAGGTTGGTGGTTCGCTTAAGGGAATTAAATGGAAGATAGAGCCTATGCTAAGATAAACAGTTTTTTAAAGATAACAGGTTATAGAGATGGGTATCACACTATATTATCAAGATTTATAAAGGTAAAAGAGTTATATGATAAAATATCTTTTATTCCTCAAGAGTGTAATAGTTTCACAATAGAGGGGTGTGGAGATATTAAAGTAGCAGAGAATACTATATATAAGTCATATATTGCAATTAGAGACTATATAGATGATAGATATAAAGTAGATAATTTTTTTAAAAATCATAAAGTTGTAGTGGAGAAAAATATCCCATCTGGTGCCGGTCTCGGTGGTGGAAGTAGTGATGCAGCTACCTTTATGCGTCTTTTAAATAGAGTCTGTAATTTAAATATAGATACTCCAACTCTATCCAAAATAGGCTCAAAGGTGGGGGCTGATATTCCATTCTTTATATATAACTATGACTCTGCAAATGTTACCGGTTTTGGAGAGATTATAGAGGAGTTTAAAGAGGAGAGTTACAATATAGAGCTTTATACTCCAGATATTCACTGTAATACAGCCTTAGTATATAAAACCTTTAAGAGGGACTTTCTACACAAAATAGATTTAAAATCTTTTAAGGGTTGGGATAGATTAACTTCAAAAGAGTTACTTTCAAATATAGATGCCATTACGGCAAATGATTTATATAAGGCTGCACTCATTGCATATCCAGAACTTAAAGAGGTGGCAAGAGATGGGTGGTATTTTTCCGGTAGTGGTAGCACATTTTTTAGATTAAGTTAGATTTTAGATATAATTCCAGAAAAAAGAATATAGTATGTCGATAACAATTGCAAGAAATAAAAAAGCCAACTACGATTATGAGATATTAGAGAAGTTTGAGGCTGGTATTGTATTGGAGGGGAGTGAAGTTAAGGCATTGAGAGCAAAAAAGGCAAATTTAAATGATGCCTTCTGCCGTTTTATTAAGGGGGAGTTGTATCTTATGAATGCTCATATTGCACACTTAGATACAACAAATAAAAATTTTGCAAGGGATACAAGAAGTCCAAGAAAGCTACTTATGCATAAAAGGGAGTTGGATAAACTCTACGGTAAAATTAGTAAAGATGGAATGACTATTGTCCCTCTGAGTATATATTTTAATAAAAGAAACTTAGCTAAGGTTAGTATAGCCCTTGCCAAGGGTAAAAAACTACATGATAAGAGAGAGACACTCAAGAGAAAAACTCAACTAAGAGAGGCTCAACAGGCCATGAAAAATTATTGATTTGAGAAGCGAACTATCCAATTATTAAAATAGTTTGTCATCTCAGATAGATGCCTCTTATCTCCAAATAATTTATTTTTAATTGAAATAAAATCTTATAAATCATATCTTTTTATATTTCTAAACTT
>JALWZK010000093.1 GCA_027002665.1 Campylobacteraceae bacterium
TAGACTTAGAAAATATTTTTAATTTAAAGGATTTAAAATGTTTAAATATTATTTAATAGTAGTTCTCATAATTAATATTATACTTATCTATAGAGTAATAGAAAATCAAAAGATAGAATATTTAATAACCCCTATAAAGAATGGTATATATTATAAGTGTAGAAATAGAGAGATAAATTTTAATAGGGAGTTTAAATGTCCCAATTTTATGGAATTTAACGATATAAAAATAGTATCCACAGGGGTTGCTATAGAATAATCTCGTTATACTCCTTTTTTAAGATATAATTATATATTAAATATAGTAGGAGATAGAAGATGATGGATGGTAAAAAAGAGTTAAGTAGTGAGCAACATACGCTATATATAGAGGTAGTCCCTGAAAAGAAGAGATTAATAGATAGAGAGAAGAGTATCTATGAAGTAATTCCAAAACATAAGAGATATAGAGTCTATATAGGTAAGTTTTTTGAACTTAAAAAGGGGTTGCACTCACTATTTAATGGTTTAAGAGAGGCAAGTAATAATGACTATCTTGAACTTATGATAAACTCGGGAGGAGGACTTGTAAACGAGGGGCAACAGTTTTACAATATAATCCAAGAGAAGTTTTATAAAAGAACTATAGCCTATCTTGATAATATGGGTTACAGTATGGGGGCATTACTATTCTGTATGGCAGATAAGAGAGTTGTATATGAGTATTCCGATTTAATGTTTCACACATACTCACACGGCTCTCGTGGAAAAGGTGGAGAGGTAAAATCGTATGTAGAGCATACCTCAAAGAAACTTGAAAAATTTTTCTATGACATTGTAGTTAAAAAAGGTTTTTTAACAAAAAAGGAGTTTAAGAAGATGATTATTGGTCAAGATTACTGGATGGATAGTAGAGAGCTTTGTAAGAGAGGAATTGCTACACATGTAATCTTAGAGGGAGAAGAGATAACAGCAGAGGAGTATTTAAAAAGGATAAAAAAGAAGAAAAAGAGTCAGAAGAGAGAGGAGACAATTTAATTAAATTCCGCTATAATTTGTTATGTAGGAGAAAAATATGATAATTATATATATTAAGTTAAAAAATAGGTTATATATCTTATAAGATGAGACTACTATTTTTTGCCCTAACAAAGAGACAATATAGATATTTTAAAAAACTATCTGTAAATTTAGATTTTAAAAATAGACTCATATTTTTCCCTTCTCTTAAATTGGATTTAAATGGATTGAAACTTATAAAAGATATAGATACAAAATCTATCTTAGATATAAAATTAAAAGAGATAGAGGTAAAATATTCAAATAGAATCCATAGAGGATTGTATAAAATCCTACTTCAAATTGAGATACCTTGGGTTATAATGGTTGTATATAGAGAGTTGAAGAGATTTAAACCGAACTACTTAGTATTGTGGAATGGCAAAAAGTTTCATCAAGCTTTAGCCTTAGAGGTTGCGAAAAAATTAAATGTAAAAAGTATATTTTTTGAAAATGGAGTATTACCAAACACTACAACAATGGATTTTAAAGGAGTAAACGCTTCTAACTCTATGGTTAGAGATATAGAATTTTATAGAAAACTAAATTATGGGGATATAAAACTCCCACAAAATTTGGAAGTTAGAGTATCTAAGAGAAAGAGAGAGGTAATTAAAACCTCTCTACCGGTAAGGTATATATTTGTCCCTTTTCAGGTGGCATATGATACACAGATAATTCAACACTCCCCTTGGATAAGAGATATGTTTCAATTTTTTGAGGTAATAGAGTGGTTATCTAAGAGAATAGATATACCATTTGTTATAAAAGAACACCCGTCGGATAGAGTTAGTAACTATAGTGAATTATATAAAAGAGCAGGCAAAAATATTATATTTAGTAGTGAAAATACACAGAGACTTATTGAAAACTCTGTTGTGGTTATGACAATAAATTCCAGTGTAGCAATAGAGTCACTCCTATTTAAAAAGAGAGTTATAGTTCTGGGTGAAGCATTTTTTGCAATTAATGGATTGGTAAAGGTTGCCAATTCAAAAGAGAACATTTTAAATATATTGAGGGATTTGGATAGTTGGAGAATAGAGAATCAACTAATAGATAATTTTCTATACTATCTATATTATGATTAT
>JALWZK010000094.1 GCA_027002665.1 Campylobacteraceae bacterium
TCCCACTTGTTTTTATTAATTTTGAAATTATTTTTGACGACTACTGAAAATTAGATTAGAGTTGTAAAAAATAATAGATTTTTTTAGAAAATAGAAAGTTTTAATTAGCCTTTTATGCTATTTTTTGATAGGATACTTCCAAAATTTAAAATGAGGAATCTTTGATGAAAAGACATGTAATTGTTTTAGAGGCAGAAGGTGGGGCAGATAAGTGGATTGATGGACATAGACGGGATACTATGCCTATTGTAAATGCAATTAAAGAGAAAGGGTATGGGGCAGAGGTAATATATTATCGAGATGAGTGGTTTGATGATGTATTTAACTATGTCTTAGAGAATGCTGATGCTGTGGTATCGAGAATTAATCCGGGAAATCTTCCCAATGGTGAAGCCAGACTATTTGAGCTACTTCGACAACTTCACGATAGTAATGTAATTGTCTTTACACACCCAAATACCATGATGCGGTTTGGTGCAAAAGATGCCTTAGCTAAGTTAGCTGATACAGAGCTTGTTCCAGATGACACCTATGCCTACTATACCTATGAAGAGTTTAAGAAAAACTTTCCTAAGAGTATATCTTATGGAACAAGAGTTCTTAAACAGAATAGAGGCTCAACGGGACAAGGGATTTGGAGAGTAGAGATTATAGACAATAAAGTTAATTACGAACCGGGTGATACACTCCCCTTAGATACCGTTATTAAATGCACAGAGGCTGTTGATAACCATGTTGAGTATAATACACTTGGCAAATTTATTAAATTTTGTAAACGATATATAGAGGGAGATAATGGAATGCTTGTAGATATGAGATTTATGCCACGAATCGTGGAGGGTGAGATTCGTATCTTAATGGTAGCGGATAAACCAATTTTTGTTGTGCATAAGAAACCGGTGCAACAGAAAGATGCCTTCTCTGCAACTATTGCATCTGGTGCAAAATATACATATTATAAACCGGAAGAGTATCAAGAGCTTGTGGATAAATTTGTCAATTCTATTCCAATGATTTCAGATAAACTTGGAAAAATTAAAAATACACCAATTATCTGGACAGCAGATTTTATGTTGGATTATGATAAAGATGGGAACGACACTTTTGTCTTAGGTGAAATGAACTGCTCATGTGTAGGTTTCTTTAGCCACTTAGATATGGGGATTCAAGAGATGGTTGCAGATGAAATTATTAAGAGAATCGAGCAAAAATATAAACAAGATTAGAAAATAGGTGTTAATTAAAACACCTACCTCTCTCTCTATTCATATATCTCTCTACCGTTTGTAGGTTGAATTGGTCTATTATTATTTTGATTTATCTCCTTGTGTATTGCCTCTATTTGAGCTTTTGATGCAGTTTGTGGATTTTTAAATATAATCCATGTCACACCCTCACTACATGGAGGAGTTGTAAGTGAACCCATAGTCTTATAGTAGTCATGTTTTGGTGGCATTAAAACATCTATATACTCTTTTGATAGTTCCAATTTTACAGGTTTATCTTTTTGAAGTGGAAAGGCTTTTATAATTTTTGCTAAGGTTGGATTCATAGCCCCTTCTTTAAATAGAATGGCAATAACTGCCAATTTCCCATCTTTTGTTGCGTGAACAAAGTGTGCCTCCAATGGGAACGATTTACCCTTTATATGATTTTCACTCGGTGTGTGGAAATGGAACTGTTTAAGTTCATATATTCTTCCGTCAATTGTAAGAGTATCTCCACTATTCATATTTACTTGAACAGTATGTCCATTATTTACCACACTCTTAGAGTTAACTCCATATTTTAAATCCAATTTTGGTAAATCGATATCTTTTGTCGGTTTAATATCGATGGGCATTTGAGTTTTACCCTCTGCACACATCTTAAACTTCTCATCTAATTTCCCCCAATTTGCAGGTGCTACATCTCCACTATAACCCCAATGTTTATGTGCTTCATGTTTTACAGAGTGTTCCTCTACTTTAACTTCATGCTTTTTATATCCCTCTTTTACACACCCACTCATTAAAAATAGTGTTGATATAGCAATAGCTGAATAACCGATAACTTTTCTCATTTCCATTCCTTTGATTTTTTATATGTTTAATTATATCAAATTAAGTTA
>JALWZK010000095.1 GCA_027002665.1 Campylobacteraceae bacterium
ATATATTATAGTTCACCAACCTTGGGAACTTTATTGCAGAAGATAAATAGCAATGTAAAGGTAGGGGAAAGGGTTAAAGTAGTAATAAATGGTATGAATTTTTATTATGGCTATTTTGTCTATTATGGATTTGAGGTGGAACACTCTATAGAGAAAAAGGGAGAAATTACCATAGATATTGTAAAAAGGAGAGATGTCCAATCGATTAAAGATAAAAATTACTCCTGGTTAATTAAACTACCCCGCACAGGTAAAAATGGTAAAAGAATCTTCGTATATAAATTTAGGACTATGGAGCCATATTCTGAATATATCCAAGACTTTGTAATTAAAAAAAATGGATTAAATGATGATGGAACAATTAGAAACGATTTTAGAGTTACAAAGGTGGGTAAATTTTTACGAAGATATTGGTTAGACGAGATACCTATGATTATTAATTTTTTAAAAGGTGATTTAAAACTGATAGGTTTTAGACCTCTCAGTGATACCATGTTAAATATATATCCAAAGTGGTTTGTCCGCATACGAAATCAATATAAACCGGGATTGATTCCGCCATATTATATAGATAAACCCAGAAATTTAGAAGAATTAATCAAATCAGAGCAGAGATATATTGAAAAATATAGAGAAAATCCTATCTTAACGGATATAACCTATCTCTTCAAATTTATTAAAGCTGTTTTTCTGAGAGGAGTCAGGAGTTCTTAATGAGTTTAGTAAAAAAAGGTCTTAGTGATAGTAAATATTACCTTATTGCAAATATCGGAAATAGACTCTTAGCATTTCTTATTATACCTATACTTGCTAAGAGTATATCGGTTCAAGAGTTTGCTACCTATGACCTTTTTTTAATTATAACCTCCTTTTTAAATATAGTTGTAATTCTGGGCATAGATTCAGGTATAGGGATACTTTTATCGGAATCAAAGAATAGTAATCAACAGGTAGCTTTTCTATATCTATCTTCCATTATAATTAGTTTCAGTGTCATATCTGTCATAACTATAGTATTGAGTATAATATTTATATATACCGATGAACTCTTTTTATTGAATAGAGAGATTTGGTTATATATAGCCATATATATACTCTTCTATATGATAACCTATCACACATTCTCATTTTTACGATGGAGAGAGAGGGCAAGAGAGGCATCATTTATTTCACTATTCTCCTATATAGTGGGTATGGTATTGGGAGTATTATCTCTATATTTTAAAGGTGGAGTAGAGTCATACATTCAAGGTTTAATCATAGGAGTATTTATAGGTGCTCTTATATCTCTCTTTGTAGCAAGAGATTATATTTTAAACTTTAAGATTATAGATAATGCAAGAGGATTACTAAAAGAGCTTTTTATACTATCTCTACCCTATATTCCAAACTCTTTTGGAAATAGTTTAATGCAGTTCGTAGATAGATTTGTAATACTTATGCTATTTGGAAAATATGAGTTGGGACTATATGCTGTTATTATGAAACTTGCAAAGATACCCAAAATAGTAATAGATACCCTATCGGGTGGTTTTTTTCCAATTATGTTTAAAAATTATAAAACTGAAAAGGGCAAAAAATTAATTAGAAACTTTTTTCATATCTATTTAATATCTATACCTATCTTCTTTCTAATAGCCTATCTTATAGATGAGCCAATAGTAGAGCTATTTGCAGGTAGTAAATATAGAGATGTCGCCTATATGTTACCTATGGCTCTGGTCTCAATACTCTTTATAGGAGCTACTAAACTCAATGGATTGGGATACTCCATAAAGAGAAAGACGCACTATATTTTATATATCACCTTCATATCTATAGTTTTAAACTATCTATTTAGTCTATTATTTGGGTATTTAATTGGATTGGAGGGTATTATAGTTGGAACTTTAACAGCAGGAATAGTTAAGATATATCTCTATACACTCTATTCAGAGAAGCTATACAGCTTTGGATACAATTTTAAACTAATTGTATCTATTATTATTTATTGTTTGCTTGATCTATTTTTATTATGTTTTTTCTTTTTTATTTTCTTTTTATTTATATGTTTTTTACTTTTTTTTTTTTTTTTTTTATCTCTTTTTTTTTTTTTGTTTTTTTTATG
>JALWZK010000096.1 GCA_027002665.1 Campylobacteraceae bacterium
TATACTATATAAGTCATATAGCGATTACAACTACTTAATTAACTCCACAAACTATATTAAAAATGGTTATGAATACAAGATAATGATGGGTGTATCCTCAATCATATTGATACTCTCTCTATCACTTGTATATATAAAAAAGGACTACTTCTTCTTAAGGAGTGGAGATGATACGGAGGCATTGGAGAAGCTCTTAGAGGATATCAAACTATCTTCTGATGAGAACAAAATTAAACAGTTCAAATCTATACTTAAGAAAAAAAATCATACTGAGATATATAAACTTATAGCCAATATGATTAATGAACTTCAGAATAGTAAAAAAATGGCAGATGAGGCAAATAGAACAAAGAGTCTATTCCTATCCAATATGTCACATGAGCTTAGAACTCCCCTAAATGGAATTGTTGGATTTACAAAACTTTTAAAATCTACAAAATTGGATATGGAGCAGAGGGAGTTTGTTGAGACTATTCGTAAAAGTTCAGAAGATTTAATTGGAATAGTTGATGATATACTTGATATTTCAAAACTTGAGAGTGGTAAAGTTGAGGTAGAGAAGAGCTATTTCAATATCTTTAGCGAGTTTGAAAACATGATAGAGAGTTATTCTCAAGATACTCTAAAAAAAAATATTAATTTCTCAATATGGATTGACCCTAAGTTCTCATCAAAACTCTTTTTAAGTGATGCAGGTAAAATTAAACAAATTCTAAGAAATCTAATCTCTAATGCCATAAAATTTACACCTGAAAATGGAGATGTTAGAGTATCAATTACGGAGACTAAGAGTATAAACGATATTACAACAGTAAAATTCACCGTTGAAGATAGTGGAATTGGTATCAGTCAAGAGGATAAAGAGAGAGTCTTTGATGCCTTTACACAGGTCGATAATAGTAGCATTAGAAAATATAATGGAACCGGTCTGGGCTTAACCATTGCTACAAGCTTAGTGAGACTACTTGGTGGCAAATTGGAATTGAATAGTAAATTGGGAGTTGGGACTACACTCTCCTTCTCATTGGAGTTAAAAGAGCAGTTTACAACTAAGGAGATTAACTATGAGACAATGAAAATAGCTATATATTCTCCCTCAGATGTTCAAAAGAAAGTCTCTAATAGTGATTTAAAAAACTATCTAAAATCATTTAGAGATATAGAGATAATTGAGTTTAATAGTTTTGTGGAGTGTCAAGATACAAAACCAAACTCTTTCGATGGATTGTATCTCCATTATGACAATATCGATAAGAGAGAGTTACAGAGAATTACAGCAAGACATAGCAACGATAGTCAGATAGTTCTCGTTACAAAATTGGATAATAGAGATAACATCTTAGATATTGCACCAATCTTTTCTCAAATAGTATATGAGCCTATAACCTTCTCTAAGATAGAGAAATCCATAGAGATAGTATCTGCAAATAAAAAGGATACCATAACTCAATCTCGCAATATATTTCATGGGTTAAGAGCCTTAGTAGTTGAAGATAATCCTGTTAATCTTAAAATGATTGTCCGAACACTTAAAAAGTTAGGTATTGAATCTGATGAGGCAAAAGATGGTAGAGAGGCTCTTGAGATGTATATAAAAGATAGTAGTTATGATGTGATATTTATGGATATACAGATGCCTATAATGAATGGTGTCGATGCCACTAAGGCGATTTTAAAATATGAAAAACAGAAAAAATTGACGCATACCCCAATAATAGCAGTTACAACAAATGCACTTAAAGGTGATAGAGAGAGATATTTATCGATTGGCATGGACGAATATATTGCAAAACCGATAGATTTAAATAAATTTATAACTGTCTTAAAACAGTTCTATACAACGAGACATGATTCTCAAGATGGAGGTGAAGAGTTAAAAAAAGATATTCTACTATATAAGCAGACTCCGACAGAATCTAAAATTATAGGCTCAATCTTAAATAAATTGGGTTACAGTGTTGATATTGCCAGAAATATTGATGAGTTTAAGACGATGATAGATAGTAATAACTATAAGTCACTTCTATTGGATAAATTAGATAATGAGATAAAACATGCCAGTATTACTAATAAAATTAAAGATAGAAATATTCCTTCCCTTCTA
>JALWZK010000097.1 GCA_027002665.1 Campylobacteraceae bacterium
TGATTTAATCATTCAAGGAATTTGGTATGAGATGCATGGATATTATAAAAAGAGTAACTATTTTTATGCCCTATTATATCAAAGAACTAAAAATGTTGAGTATCTATTTAGAGAGTTAGTGACAGCACTATATGGTGGAATAGTTTCAAAAAATATTTCTGAGCTTGAGAAACTTGTCAAGGAGAATCCATCAAATCTTCAACTTAAAAGACTTTTAATCTCATTTTATATAAATCAAGTAGATAATAAAAAGGCGAAAAAGATAGGAGAGGAGTTGATACGAGAATCCGGAGAGGCTATAGATTATGAACTTGCTGCAGGTCCATATATTCTATCAGGAGATTACAAGAGAGCTGTAGAGTTATTGAGTGTAGCTTACAATAAGACTCATAATGAGGATATACTCTTAAAGATAGCCATACTACTATCCGACTATATACATGATAAAGATAGTGCAGTTCGCCGTTTAGAGAAGTATAGAAGAGAGCATAAGTGTAGTGAAAAGATATGCCATAAACTATTGGTAATATACTCTCAAGAGCAGAAAGTTAAACCATTATTAAGTATATATCGTGATTTATATAGAGAAACAAAAGATGAGATTTATGCTATTAAGTTGGTAGAGGGGTATATATATATAAAGAGGTTTGATAAAGCTATCTCATTTTTACAACATGAGTATAAGAATGATGAGTTATTATATGAGGTCTTCTTAGCTAAGAGAGATTATGCAAGTGCCTTTAAACTCTCAAATAGATTGTATAATATTCAGAAATCTCCAAGATGGTTAGCTGAATCTGCAATGGCACTATATGAGAAGAGTCAAGATAAAAATAGTAGGGAGATGTTAAATCAAGTAGTAAATAGATTTGAGAGGGCTATAAGAGAGGGTGCAAAAGATAGTGTCTATTTAAACTATTATGGATATACTTTAATAGATAAAGATATAGATATTGAAAAAGGTGTCCAACTTATTAAAGAGGCATTAAAAGAGGAACCGGATAATGGTTACTATTTAGACTCTCTTGCATGGGGCTACTATAAACTTCATAGATGTAGAGATGCCTATAGAGAGATGAAAAAGGTTATTGATATTGAGGGTTTAAATGAAAATGAGATTGTAGAGCATTGGAGAGCAATTAGAGAGTGTAATAGAGACTATATAGAAAAATAAGGGGTAAAAATTGGCGCAGATTTTAGATGAGATTATAAAAAAGACAAGAGAGGATTTAGAGAAGAGAAAGGTTGATTATCCGGTTGAGTGGTTGGGTCGCTCACTTGCATATAACCCATTTATACCAAAAGATGTAATAAAAGCACTTAAATCAACGAGAGATAATCCATATAGAATAATAGCAGAGATTAAAAAGGCAAGTCCAAGTCGGGGGATTATTAGAGAGGATTTTGACCCAATTTATATTGGTCAAGAGTATGAGAAGGGCGGAGCTGACGCTCTCTCAATCTTAACAGAGCCACACTTCTTTCAAGGTGATAAAGAGTATCTGGGAGCTGTTAGAAGATATACAAGTATTCCTATTCTAAGAAAAGATTTTATTATAGATAAGTATCAGTTGGTAGAGGCTCTCGCCTATGGAGCCGATTTTGTGCTTTTAATTGCTAAGGCACTCTCAAGGAAAGAGTTAAAAGAGTTGGTAAACTATGCTTTTCACTTAGGATTGGAGGTCTTAGTTGAAATTCATGATAGGAAAGATTTAGTAAAAGCCATATTTGCAGGGGCAAATATTATTGGTATTAACCATAGAAACTTAGAGACATTTGAGATGGATATGAGTTTAACCGAAAAGTTAATTCCACTTATTCCAAATAGTAAAATTATTGTAGCAGAGAGTGGCATAACAACACGAGAGACGGTAGAGGAGTTATCTAAAGTGGGAGCTGATGCCTTTCTGGTTGGAGAGCATTTTATGCGTCAAAAAGATTTAACTAAAGCTGTAAGAGAGTTTAAATAAGGCTTTTGTTAGATATAGTTAAGAGAGCCATAAACATCATTGTTTTCTTTCTTTTCTACAGTAAGAACAAGAAATTATTATAATGAATACATTTATAACACTTATGCTACAATAATCAAAT
>JALWZK010000098.1 GCA_027002665.1 Campylobacteraceae bacterium
CCTATGAAACAGATTGCAACAAATGCAGGTTATGATGCTGGAGTTGTTGTAGATAAGGTAATGAATAGTGAAGATAAAAACTTAGGATTTAATGCATCTAATGGTGAGTTTGTTGACATGTTAGAGGCTGGGATTATTGACCCACTAAAAGTAGCAAGAGTTGCACTTTTAAATGCAACTTCAGTATCTAGCCTACTTCTTACAACTGAAGCTACAATTTCAGATGTAAAAGAAGAGCCAACTCCTGCACCTGCAATGCCTGACATGAGTGGAATGGGAGGAATGGGTGGAATGATGTAATATTACATCTTCCCCTTACTACTAAATATAGAAGCTATTAAAATAATAGCTACACCCAAATCTATCATTACATCAGCATAGTTAAATACAGCAAAATTAAATCCACAATGCCAAGCTACATAATCAACAACTCCCTCTTCTGTAAATCTATCATATAGGTTACCAATAGCACCTCCAATAATTAAACCTATTGCAAAAGGGTATTTTTTTATATATCCCTCATATATTACAAAACCAATAATTACAATAATTAGAGCTAACTGTATCCACTTTAGATACTCTCCTAAAAAAGAGAACATAGAGAATGCTACACCCTTATTGTAGTGTAGCTCTAAATTTATACAAGATGTCTCTAAGTGGTATAGTCCATCTACAAATAGACTCTTAATATTTTGGTCAATAACTATAGTTCCAATAGTTGCCAGTAGAAAAACGGTTATATACCTCATGCCAATGCCTCTTTAAAGAATTTCACAGTTTTTCTCATCATACTATCTAATAATTTTTTATCTTTACCTTCCAATAGAATTCTCATTAGATTTTCAGTACCAGAGTATCTAACTAGATGTCGCATACCTAAATCTTCTATCTCTCTAAATAGCTCTTTAACTCCATCTATCTTATCTATATCTCTCTTCTCTGTAACCTCTATATTTTCCTGAAGTTGTGGGTATAGTTCAAATACATTAAAGGCATCGCTCACTTTTTGGTTACTATAAAGTATATATGCTAATACTTGAAGAGATGTTAAGAGTCCATCACCAGTTTTTGCAAAATCTGAAAATATAATATGTCCACTCTGCTCTCCACCAAAATTAGAGCCAATATCTTTCATTAGTGACAATACATGTTTATCTCCTACATCACTTCTTTTTAACTTAAGTCCATGACTATTTAGATACTCCTCTAGTGCTTGATTACTCATAATAGTAGCTACAATATGCTTATCTATAAGTTTCCCCTCTCTATGTAGATATACAGCTAAAGCTCCAATTAGCTTATCTCCATCAATAATTTCACCTTTTTCATCTACTACTACAATCCTATCTGCATCTCCATCGAGTGCAATTCCAATATCAGCACCTTTCTCCATAACTTTTTGGGCTAAATAGTCTGGGTGCATAGCTCCACAACTTCTATTGATATTAAAACCATTGGGATTTATACATAAAGAGATAACATCAGCCCCTAACTCTTCAAATATAGTAGGTGCTACATGATAAGATGCTCCATTTGCACAATCTACTACTATTTTCACTCCTGCTAGCGTTAACTCTCTTGGAAATGAGTTTTTAATTAAAACAATATATCTACCAATAACATCATCTATCCTCTTAGAGCGACCAATATCATCTTTTATAGCAAAGTTTGACTCAATCTTTTCAAAATCATTAAATATTCTCTCTATTGCTCTCTCATCAACTCTACTTAGTTTATCTCCATCTGAATTAAAAAATTTAATTCCATTATCATAAAATGGATTGTGTGAAGCTGTAATCATAATACCTGCATCACATCTCATATTTTCAGTTAAAAAAGCAATAGCAGGTGTTGGCATAGGACCTATTTGAACTACATTATATCCCACAGCAGTAAGTCCAGATACAATTGCATTTTCTATCATATATCCACTTCTTCTTGTATCTTTTCCAACTAAAATCTTATTGGTTTTTGCGCTCTTTCTAAAAAAAATACCTGCAGACATTGCTAATCTCATTACCATAAAGGCATTCAGCTTCTCCCCTGCTAATCCTCTAACTCCATCTGTCCCAAACAGTTCCATATAT
>JALWZK010000099.1 GCA_027002665.1 Campylobacteraceae bacterium
CTCCAATAGACTATTAATGCTATTTTTTTTTAAGATATATACTAAGAGTAGAAATAGAGATATGGATATAGCTATAAGTCCAGATATTAAGAGTTGAATATCCCCCATTCTATCTTTATGAAAGTTCTCTTATCATTCTCTTTGCCTCATCTATTGACGGGTCAAGCTCATAAGCTTTTCTATAGTTCTCTAAGGCCTCACTCTTTCTCCCCATATAGTATAGAGTATTGGCATAATTAAAGTAGTGAGGTGCATATTGAGGGTCCAACTCAATGGCCTTCTTATGATACTCTACAGATAGTTTATCATTTCCCAACTTATGATATATATTTGCAAGAGAGACCAATGCAATATCCTCATTTGGATTTAATTCTAAGATATGTTGATAGACCTCTTTTGCCTCATCTAATCTATTTAAGTTAATAAGAGTGTAACCACGCTTTAATAGAAACTCAATATTATCTTTATCTAAGATTAATGCACTGGAGATTGCCTTATCTGCTTCAATAAAATCTTTTTTTTCCAATGCTCTATCTGCCATCTCGCTTAACTGCTCTATTCGTGATAGCTTAGGTGGTGGAGTTGAAAAACTCTTATTCATATTTGTAATATTACCAATATTATCATCACTTCTCTTTGCCTCAAAATCAACTCCCCTCTTGGGGAAGTCGCCTGAAAATAGCTGTTTAAAAAATAAAAGAAAAATTATAATTGCGATTATAAAAAGTAAAAATTGAAATATACTCATATTGTCTCCCTGTTAGTTAATCGAATAATATGATAAACTAACTTAGAGATGACAAAAATTATTTAATATTTACGATAACTTCTCCATTTTTTACATCAAAATTGACAATATTTCCTTCATTAACTCTATCTTCTAAGATTAATTCAGCCAATCTATCCTCTACAATATCATATAATGCTCTCTTTAATGGTCTTGCTCCATATACAGGGTCAAATCCAGCCTCTGCAATATAGGCTTTTGCATTATCACTTAGTGTCACTTTAATATCTCTATTTGCCAATTTTGCCTCTATATCTCTAAATAGAATATCTACTATCTTTTTAATAGCCTCCATATCGAGCGGATTAAATATCACTATATCATCTAATCTATTTAAAAATTCCGGTTTAAAGTATCGTTTTAGTTCATCATTTACAGCTTTTTCTCTATCTATTGGGTCACGGAACTCCATTATCTTATCACTCGCTATATTTGATGTCATAATAATAATGGTGTTTTTAAAATCTATTGTGACACCCTTATTGTCTGTCAATCTTCCATCATCAAGCACTTGAAGTAGAGTATTAAATACATCTGGGTGTGCTTTCTCTATCTCATCAAATAGAACTACGGAGTAAGGTTTTCTTCTAACCGCCTCAGTTAGTTGTCCACCCTCATCATACCCGACATATCCCGGAGGTGCTCCTACCAATCTTGATACAGAGTGTTTCTCCATATATTCACTCATATCAATTCTAATTAAGGATTTTTCTGAATCAAATAGGAACTTAGCAAGGGTTTTTGCAACTTGTGTCTTACCAACTCCGGTTGGACCTAAGAACATAAAGCTACCAATAGGTCTATTCACATCACTGAGACCCGCCTTATTTCTCTTAATAGCCTTAGATACAGCTCTTATTGCCTCATCTTGTCCAACCACCTCCTCTTTTAATATTCTTTCGATATTTAAAATCTTATCCTTTTCACTCTGTAACATCTTATTCACAGGAATACCTGTCCAACGACTAACAATATTTGCAATCATCTCTTCGTCCACAGAGTTTTTAAGTAGAGTTCCATCTTTCTGCATCTGTTTCCACTTATTCTCTAACTCTTTTAACTCCTTCTCTTTGGCTGGAATCTGTCCATACTGTATCTCTGCAACTTTGGATAGATTTCCCTCTCTCTGTGCTGCTGATGCCTTTATTTTTAACTCTTCAATAGTCGCTTTTATCTTCGCTATATCATTAAATACAGCTTTCTCATTCTCAAATTGACTCTCAAGAGACATTCTCTTCTCTTTAAGATTAGCCAACTCTTTTTCAATCTCTTCCAATCTATTGGCATTCTTGTCTTGCTCTTCCATAAGTAGAGCCTCTTTTTCAACCTGAAGTGTTGCAATCTCTCTCTTTATCTTAGCAAGTTCTGTTGGCTCACTCTCTATTTGCATTTTAAGTTCAGCTGCCGCCTCATCTATAAGGTCAATCGCTTTATCTGGTAAGAATCTATCCGTAATATATCTATCACTCAGCTTAGCTGAAGCGACAAGTGCTGAATCTAATATTGTTACATTATGGTGTGCCTCTAATCTATCTTTAATCCCTCTTAGGATTCTCAATGCCTCATTAATTGTTGGCTCATTAACTTGAACCGGTTGAAATCTTCTCTGGAGAGCTGCATCTTTTTCAAAATATTTTCTATACTCTTTTAGAGTTGTAGCCCCGATTGTATGGAGTTCTCCTCTTGCAAGAGCAGGTTTTAAGATATTTGCCGCATCCATACTACCTTCACTTGCTCCTGCTCCAACAATGGTGTGTATCTCATCAATAAATAGAATTATATTGGAAGCTCTCTTTACCTCATCAATAACAGCTTTTAGTCTATCCTCAAACTCTCCTCTATATTTAGCACCTGCTATTAGACGACTCATATCTAAGGATATTACTCTCATATTTTGAAGACTTAGAGGAACTTCTTTATTTACAATTCTTTGAGCCAACCCCTCTACGATAGCAGTTTTACCTGTTCCCGGTTCGCCTATTAGAATAGGATTATTTTTGGTTTTACGAATTAAGATTTGCATCATTCGTTGAATCTCATCATCTCGTCCAATTATAGGGTCAAGTTCACCATCTATCGCCTTTTTATTTAAATCAATTCCATACTGCTCAAGTGCCTCTAATGCCTCATCTGCACTCTGTGTATCTATACTCTTTCCACCTCTAATAGCCTCTAAGGTCTTTTTTAACTCCATTAAATCGAGATATTTTCCAAGTGTATCTTTAATAAAAGACTCTTTTATATTTGCAATGAGCCATGTATCGACAGAGATATAGGAGTCGCCATTTGCACTCATTACCCCCTCTGCCTCTTGCAGTGACTGTATAGTCTTTTGGGATAGTCTAATAGTCTCTTTTGTGACTGTTGATGCCTTTGGCAGTCTATTTACTGCACTCTTAACCTCCAACTCTATTGCACTCTTATCTATATTCATCTTATTCAGAGCTTGATGTAGTAGTGAATTGGTATTGGTTAATAGTGACCACAATAGATGGAGTGGATGAACCTCTTGGTTTTTATTGTGTAGTGCGAGAGATACTCCAGACTCTATCGTTGCACTCATCTGATGTGTCAATTTCTCTAATATATTCACAGTTTATTCCTTTTTTTTAAAAAACTTTAATCCGTGACATTATACATCTTTAGTCTAATATTGTCAAGGTTATAATATACATTTTTAATAAAATTAGAAAATAATACTATATATTAGAGAACTTTTAGTATTTTTTGAATAAAATACAACTTAAAATAATGACAGGATTACATAAATATAATGATAAAAATAGATAAAAAAACTATATTTTTTGGTTTTCTTTCTGCTGTTACAGCCTCTATGGTTATGGTAAGTAGTGCTAAGGCAGATAATTTCTATATTGCAAAACCAAATAATGAGACCTCTAAGCTTCAAGCATATTTAAAATTTACAAAAATAGTCTCATTAATAGAAGAACAGTATGTTGATGAATTAAATACAAGTGATATTATTGATAAGGCATTGAAAGGATTGCTCTCAAATCTCGACGCACACTCATCATTTATGGACGCTAAGGAGTCCAAAGAGCTTGAGGTGCAGACAAATGGAGAGTTTGGAGGATTGGGTATCAGTGTAGGTATGAAAGATGGAGCATTAACTGTCATTGCACCAATAGAGGGGACACCTGCCGATAGAGCTGGAATGAAGGCTAATGATATTATCTTAAAGATTAATGATGAGGCCACTATTGGAATGACTATAGATAAGGCTGTTAGTTTAATGAGAGGAAAGCCGGGGACTCCCATTACACTAACAGTTATTAGAAAAGGTGAAATGAAACCATTGGTTATTAAGATAGTTAGAGATATTATTGAGATACAGTCGGTCTATGCTAAAACGATTGATGATGATATACTCTATCTTAGAATTACATCTTTTGACCAGAAAGTTGTAAGTAGTATGAAAAAGGCGATAAAGGAGCATCCTAAAACGAAAGGTATTATTCTTGACCTTAGAAATAATCCCGGTGGACTCCTAAATCAAGCAATTGGTGTCGTGGATATGTTTGTTGACCATGGAATAATTGTTAGTCAAAAGGGTAGAGTTGCAAGTGAAAATATAATATATAATGCAAGAAGGCGAGGAAGTGATACAAAAACTCCGCTTGTAGTGTTGGTCAATGATGGAAGTGCCAGTGCAAGTGAAATTGTCTCAGGTTCTCTTCAAGATAACAAGAGAGCTATTATTGTAGGACAGAAGACATTTGGGAAGGGTTCAGTCCAAGTTGTTATGCCTATTGGAAATGGGGAGTCTATACGCCTTACAATTGCGAGATACTATCTTCCGAGTGGGAGAACTATTCAAGCTGTTGGAGTTACTCCTGATATAGAGGTGCCTTATGGTGAGATAAAAAAGGCAGAGGAGATAATCTCTATTAAAGAGAAAGATTTACGAAAACATCTACAGAGTGAGCTTGAAAAAGTTAATGGTGTTAAAAAGAGTAAAAAAGATAAAAAGAATAAAAAAATTATTACTGGAGAGCAGGTTTATAAAGATTTACAACTTAAGAGTGCAGTTGATATCTTAAAGGCACTCATAATAAGCAATCGAAAATAAGGATAGTAGGTGAAAAAAACTAAACTACTCTATGAGGGAAAAGCTAAAAAAATCTGGCTAACAGATGATGAGAGTCTCTTAATTTCAGAATTTAAAGATGATTTGACTGCTGGAAATGGGGCTATGAAATCGACTGAAGAGGGGAAAGGAGCTTTAAATAATAGAATCTCAACAGTGCTATTTAAACTCTTAAATAGTAAGGGTATCCCCACCCATTTTATAAAACAGCTTGATGATAATCTCATGTTGCATAAAAAGACAGAGGTTATTAAGATAGAGGTGATAGTTAGAAATATAGCAACGGGAAGTCTGAGTAGAAATCTGGGAATAGAAGATGGAAAGGTGCTACCTTTTACTCTAATTGAGTTTGATTATAAAAATGATGAGTTGGGTGACCCTAAATTAAATGACCAACACTGTCTTATATTGGAGTTGGTTAGAGATAGAGATGAGCTTGACTATATTAGATATATAGCAAGAAAGATAAATCGCATATTACAAGAGTTCTATATTAAGAGAGATTTGATATTGGTCGATTTTAAATTGGAGTTTGGTAGAGATAAATATGATAATATTATACTTATTGATGAGCTAAGTCCAGATAACTTTAGACTTTGGGATAGTAAATCGGGTGAAAAGATGGATAAAGATAGATTTAGAGAAGGGCTTGGTGGATTAAAGGTTGCATATCAAGAGGTTCTGAATAGAGTTTTAAGAGAAGAGGAGAAGTAGTGAAAGCGATTGTAAATATATTTTTAAAAGATGGTGTTCTCGACCCACAAGGTAAAGCAATTCACCACGCATTAGACGCTATGAATTTTGAAGGGGTTGAAGATGTTAGAATGGGCAAACAGATAGTTCTAAAACTATCTACTACATCTAAGGAGAAGGCCTTAGATGAGGTAGAGAAGATGGCTCAAGAGATTTTGGCAAATACTGTAATAGAAGATTATACCATAGAGATAGTTGAATGAGAAGTATAGCTATATTACAATTTCCCGGCACAAATTGCGACTTAGACACCAAGTATGCTTTTGAAAAATTGGGTTGTAAGACTCAAATTGTCTGGCATAAAGAGACAACTCTCCCTACGAATATAGATTTGGTGGTAATTCCGGGGGGATTTTCCTATGGGGATTATCTTCGTGCCGGTGCAATAGCAAAATTTTCTCCAATTATTAGAGCTGTTGTAGAGTATGCAGATAGTGGTGGGAGAGTTTTGGGTATCTGTAATGGATTTCAAATCTTAACAGAGATAGGACTCTTAGAGGGAGCATTAAAGCGAAATATAAATCTTCACTTTATCTCTAAGTTACAGAGTATAAAGGTTATCAATAGTGATAACGCCTTTTTACAAAAATATGAAGAGGGTAAAATTTTATATATTCCAATAGCCCATGCTGATGGAAATTACTATATTGATGATAGTGGATATAAGAAGTTAAAAGAGAATGGACAGATTTTACTCCAATATACAGATGCAAGGGGAGAGAGAGAGATTGTAAATGGCTCTGTCGATTCAATTGCAGGAATTTGTAATAGAGATAGAAATGTATTTGGGCTTATGCCTCACCCAGAGAGGGCTATAGAGTCTATCTTAGGTAGTGAAGATGGGGTTAAGATGTTAGAGGGACTTATTTCAGAATGAGATATATAACAGCATATCTCATTCTATTAGTTATAGTTTTTTTTCCAGCTAATCTATCTGCCAATAGTATTGAGTATAGTTTTGTTCCTAAGAAGGTCTATGAGAATCAGGTATTTCCTATCAGTTTTCTTGGAACAACAAAACCAAAAGATAGAATATCTTTCGGTTTTATTGGAAAAAGTCCCATATTGAGAAATGCTGTAGTTATTAGAAGTGGAACTAAAACCTTCTATACTTTCTATTTTAAAACAGATAAATCCCCTTTCTATATTCCAAAAGTTATTGTAAATATAAATGGGGAGGAGACCATTCTAAAAGGTGTATCTATACCGGTTGAGAAACTTCCCTATAGAGAAAATTTTTCAGGTGTTATAGCTTCAGGATTGAAGATAAAGAGTTATCAAGCTTCAATATATGATGAAAAAACCAATCTTATCTCTCTGCTTATAGAGGCACATGATGCAAATCTGGAGGATATTTATGTTCCAGATGCTCTAAAAGATGGAATAGAGAATTTAAAAAGAGTAGGCTCTAAGATAGAGGGAAATTATTATATAGTTTTACCGGCTGAGCAAAAAAGACTTACATTTTCATATTTTGATACTATAAAAAATAGTTTTATAGATAAAACCATTCCAATAAGTATAGATGATGGTTCAGTAGCTGCACAAACCGATTTA
>JALWZK010000100.1 GCA_027002665.1 Campylobacteraceae bacterium
TTTAAATGCTATAATTATAAAATGAAAATAGGTAGTTTTAATTTAGAAAAAGATGGAGTATATATTATTGCTGAACTCTCTGCAAATCATGGAAAGGATATTAATATTGCAAAGGAGAGTATCAGAGTAGCAAAAGAGATTGGAGCTAATGCTATTAAGCTTCAGACATATAGAGCAGATACTATTACCTTAGATAGTGATGGAGAGGATTTTATAATAAAAGGTGGAACTCTTTGGGATAGTAAAAGACTCTATGATTTATACAAGGAGGCGTATCTCCCTTGGGAGTGGCACGAAGAGCTTTTTAATTATGCAAGAAAGGTAGGGATAGATATATTCTCCTCCCCTTTCGATAGGAGTGCAGTTGATTTTCTGGAGCAGTTTAATCCTATTGCCTATAAGATAGCATCTTTTGAGATAACAGATTATGAGCTTATAAGATATAGTGCCTCTAAGGGTAAACCGATAATTATCTCTACAGGTGTAGCCTCAATGGAGGAGATTTATGATGTGGTCAATATATGTAGAGAGGAGGGGAATAACAATATTGTTCTTTTAAAATGCACCTCATCATATCCTGCTCCACTCGAAGAGGCAAATTTAAAGATGATACCGGAATTTAAAGAGAGATTTGGGGTAGAGGTTGGATTTTCAGACCATACTATTGGCTCAACTGCTCCAATTGTAGCTACTACTCTCGGTGCTAAGGTTATTGAGAAACACTTTATCTTAGATAAATCTATTGGTGGAGCTGATGCAGATTTCTCTATGGATAGAGATGAGTTTGCCAATATGGTAAAAGCTGTAAGGGATACCGAAAAGTTACTGGGTAGAGTTGAATATAATATGGATAAATCAAAAGGTAGAGTTTTTGCGAGAAGTCTATATGTAGCAAAAGATATTAAAAGGGGTGAAGTTTTTACAAGAGAAAATATAAAGAGTGTTCGACCCCACTATGGAATGCACCCTAAATATCTATATGATATTTTAGGCAGAGTAGCCAATAGAGATTATAAGTTTGGAGAGAGGTTTACTCTATGAAGTTATATAGAGATGAGATAAACTTTATTTAAGAATTTTTATAAAAAAATTTCTCAATAGCCTCTATAACTTTACTTGGAGCCTCCTCTTGTGGCATATGCCCTACACCTTTTAATATTATTAATTTACTATTTTTTATATCTTTATGGAGTCTTACACCAAACCTATATGGAATAGATATATCATCTTTACCCCAAATTATTAAAGTAGGGATTTTTATATCTCTATACTCCTTTTCCACTTTTGCAATATCATCAGGAACTATATAATCGACAGTCTGCTTATATGCATATTTTGCATTTGGTAAATCTATCATCTTTGCAGACTGCTCTATACTCTCTTTCGGAATTAGACTATCATTGCTAAAAGCATAATTATATGCCTCTTCTGCAATTTTATCAGCACTTAAAAGATGTATCCCTAAGTATCCAATAATTGGCTTTTGTAGTAGCCACATCATATATGGTAAATGCTGTTTATATGACATTGTATTAATCAATATTAGTCTATCTATTTTGGTCTTTAATAACCCTTTCTCCTGCATAAGGGCTAAGACCAATGCTACTCCACCACCAAAAGAGCGACCCACAATAGTTAAATTTTTTAGTCTCTTTTTCTCTATAAACTCTTGAACCAATTTTGCTTGGTCATATACAGAGTAGTATTCATCTTCAGTTTTGGGCGACTCTCCGAAACCTTTCAAATCTATTGTGATTATATGGAATTTTTTTGATAAAGGTTTAACTATAAAACGCCATGTATATCTACTCTCCCCAAATCCATGAATAAAAAGTAAGGTTATATTATGCTCTTTTCCATACTCATCATAGGCTAAATTGAGTGGTTTTATATGAGAATTGGCTACTCTACTATCCCAAGTTATCGGGTCTCTATGGCTACACCCAATAAATATGATAGCTATCACTATAAACAATTTTATTTTCATTCTTTTATTATATCATAAATCTATGATTATTTTTAGATATAATAAGTATATGAAAAATATAGAATTAATAAAACAGATACTTTTTACTATTTTAGATATATTGACTATATCTATTCTTGTAATTACTTTTTATATAACTATACCATTAAAATCTCCCGTTACAACAGTCACAATTCCTAAGGGTTCTGTAACTAATATAATTAAAACTCTGCAAAATAGGGGTTTCTCTCTATCACCGATAGATATATATCTTCTCGTTGCTATTGGAGAGCCTAAGAGTGGAGAGTTAAAGATAAAGAGAGGCTATTTAAATCGTATAGATTTTCTATATAAATTGACAAATTCCGTAACAGAGAAATTTAATATAGTTACATTAATTCCGGGAGAGACCAAAGAGATTTTCTTTAAAAATCTTGCGAAAAAGTATAAGTTAAATTATAAAAAACTATATAGTAGCTACTTAAAATATAGTTCATATAGTGAAGCGGGAATTATTCCAGATACATACCATATTCCAAAAGATATAGATGAAGATAAAATTATAAAGATATTGGTAAGGGATAGTGAAAAGAGATATAGAAAAATAGCTCTAAAAGAGTTTAAAAGATATGATAAAAATGAGTTTAGACTCTATCTAATAATTGCGTCAATTATTCAAAAAGAGGCAGGAAATCGAGAGGAGATGGGAAAAATATCATCTGTGATATACAATAGGTTAAGGAGAGGTATGCCCCTTCAGATGGACGGCACTCTAAACTATGGAATATACTCCCATACAAAAGTGACACCAAAGAGGATTAAGAGCGATAGGAGTGGTTTCAATACATATCTAAATAGAGGATTACCCCCATACCCTATCTGCTCTGTATCTATAGATGCTCTATATTCAGCACTATATCCCGATAAGAGTGACTATCTATTTTTTATGAAAAATGGCAAAGGTGGACATGATTTTAGCTCCTCTTATAGAGGACATCTTAAAAATATAGAGAGAGCTAAGAAGAGATAGAGGAGTAAAATTCTAATCTCTAATCTCTAAAATATGTTTAGTTCCAATATCACTCCAAGGCTTATTTAGTTTTACAAACTCATTATAGTTATCTAAGACCCTCTTAAAATCACTACTCTTTTTAGCTTCAATCTCCAAAACCTCATCTAAAGCCTTTTTAGCAAGTTTCATCATATCGCTCGGGAATTTTCTAATTTTTACCCCTCTTCTATAGAGTTCTTGTAGAGCTTTTGCATTTTTATATCTAAACTCCTCTATCATATTGGCAGTCATCGCTTCAGAGGCTGTTGTAATTATAGCTCTATGTTCACTACTTAACTTTTCCCATCTATTTTTATTGAAAGTTAATTCGAGAATAGAACCCGGTTCATGCCAACCTTGATAGTAATATTCGGTAGCCTTATCAAATCCCATCATCATATCAAGTGCAGGTCCTACCCACTCAGTTGCATCAATAGTTCCTCGCTCTAAGGAGGTAAAAATCTCTCCTGGAGGTAGAAGCACAGGATTTACACCAAGCCTCTTCATAACCTCGCCACCAAGTCCCGGTATTCTCATCTTCAGACCTTTTAAATCGGAAACCGATTTTATCTCCTTTTTAAACCAACCTCCCATCTGTGGACCTGTGCTTCCTCCAATTAGAGGATATAGATTAAATCTACCATAAAGCTCTCTCCAAAGCTCCATACCTCCACCAAACTTTAACCATGTTATCATCTCTTCACTCAAAAGTCCCAGGGGCATACCACCAAATATAGAGAATGCTGAATTTTTACCTTTCCAATAATATACCCCAGAGTGAAAAGCATCAATCTGATTGGCAGAACAGCTATCAAAGACTTGAAGTGCAGGAACTAATATATTTTTAGGATATACCTTTATCTCTAAGCTTCCACCACTAAGCTCACTACACGACTTAGCAAAATTATCAACTCCCGTTCCCATAATTGGAAAGTGTGCAGGCCATGAGGTAGCAAGTTTTAGTTTAACCTTTTTACCTCTGACTACATTTATACTCTTTTTACTCTCTTGATAACACCCATTGATAGCAACTGCTCCCGTAATTAGAGCTGTTGTTGTTAAGAAATCTCTTCTTCTCATATCTTTACTCGCTTAATTTCAGATTTTGGAAGCTGTAGGAGTAGAGGATTATCCTCTTTTTTAAGCCACTTTAATATCTTAATAATATTATCTCTACTCATAGCAGTGCAACCTGCTGTTCCTGCCCCATCTCCACTTCTAATGTGCATAAATATACATGAACCCCCCATCTTAATGGCATTCGGATTATGATTTACTACAATCCCATACTCATATTGATTATTATTTAATCTCATATGCTCAAAGCTCTTATAGTCTCTCTTTACCTTAGTTGAGTCGATAATCCTATTATACCATTTAGAGTTACTATCATCAACACAGTGGTCACTTCGCTTATATACACTATATGGAAAATCTATCTTTAGTTGTGCATATCCAAATCCATTTTTTAAACTAAACAGTCCAGCAGGAGCTTTTCCATCTCCCTCTCTCTTTATATATTTTGCATCTTTTGGTATCTTATGGAGTCCACGCCCCCAAGCTAAACCATTTCTACCCAAGATAATAGATATACTCTTTCCCACCTTATGCCATTTGCCATTATCTTTTTCATATCTCTGCAGAGTTCCATTCTTACTACTCCAATCTTCAGTTGTAACAAATAGTATCTGCTTAGTGGTTTTGGGTATCTCTATATCGGCAGTAGATTTACAAGCTATTAGCACTAATAGACCAAATGTCAATATAGATAATCTTTTTATCATCTTATTATTCCACTCTTTCAATTATAATGCTAATTATCATCTCTAAAGAGTTTTAGAGAATGATTTTTTACTATTATAATATTTTTTCATATAGGCATCAAAAGCCATTGCTATATTTCGTATAAGTAGTGTTCCGGTAGGGCTAACTTTTATTTCACTATCTGTAATAGTTATTAATCCATCATCTATAAACTCTTTTAACCCCTTTAACTCATTAGAGAAGTAGTCTTTAAAGTTAATATTATGCTCTCTCTCTACCCTTTTTATATCTACATGGAAGTTTGCCATAAGCTCCATAATGACAGCTTTTCTTAAAAAGTCATCATCATCTAAGACAACACCCCTCTCAAACGGGAGTTTTCCACTATCTATCGCCTTTTCATAAGCTCTCATATCTTTCGTATTTTGAGCATAATATCTCTCTCCCTCTCCAATGCTGGTAAGTCCAATTCCAATCAGATTAGCTCCACCTTTTGTGGTATATCCTTGAAAGTTTCTATGGAGTTCCCCCTTCTCTATTGCTCCAAATAGCTCATCTTCAGGCTTTGCAAAGTGGTCCATACCTATCATCTTATAGCCTCTATCTTCAAAGAAATCTATTGTATATTTGAAGATTTGAAGTTTAACTTCGGGAGTTGGGAGGGTTGTCTCATCAAATTTTCGCATAGTTCTCTTTAACCACGGAACATGTGCATAGTTAAATACAGCCACTCTATCCGGATTTAGCTCTGTTGAGAGTTGAAGAGTCTTTTTAAAGCTCTCTAATGTCTGATATGGCAATCCATATATAAAATCTGTATTAATAGATTTTATTCCATAACCTCTTGCCAACTCCACAGCTCTCTTAGTAAGCTCCAGTGGCTGAATACGGTGTATTGCCTTTTGAACCTTCTCATCTAAATCTTGCACACCGAAACTAATTCGATTAAACCCATGTTTCTGAAGAACTTTCATCTGCTCTTCATTAAAAAATCTTGGGTCTATCTCACAACTAATCTCAGCGTCACTACTCCAATTTGGAAATTTAGATTTTATATAGGTTACTATCTCATCAAGCTCAAACGCTTTATAGAAAGTTGGTGTTCCACCTCCGAAATGGAACTGTATAACCTCTCTAAATATATCTATATGCTCCACCAATATATCAATCTCTCTCTTTAGATACTCAATATATCTACTAAGCTTCTCCTCTTTTGATGTAAAAACCACATTACAGCCACAGAAGTAACATGCACTTCTACAGAATGGGAGATGGACATATATGGATAGTGGCCCCTTTTCACTCTCTAAAAATTTAATATACTCATTATAACTGAAATCGCTACTAAACTCCAATGCTGTTGGATAACTTGTATATCTTGGTCCGGGTCTTGAGTATCTACTAAATTTCTCAAAATCAATACTACTCATTAATATCCTCTTCTCTATGGTTATCTAACCACACCATTATACCCTTTTGAGTATGTAGTCTATTTTCTGCCTCCAAGAAAATCTCTTCAGCATGGGCTTCAAACACCTCTTCACTAACCTCATACCCTCTATATGCAGGTAGGCAGTGTAGAAATATAGCATCTTCTTTTGCCAATTTCATTAGATTACTATCTACAATATACCCATTAAAAGCTTTAATTCTCTCATCTTTTTCATCTTCTTGTCCCATAGATACCCAAGTGTCCGTTGTAACCACATCTGCACCCTTCACCGCCTCCTTAGGCTCATTATAAAAACTTATTTTTGCTCCACTCTCCTTTGCAAACTCTAAAGCGGTAGAGACTATCTCTTTACTACAACTATATTTTGGGGGTGTTGCAACTCTAAGCTCAAATCCAATCTTAGCAGATAACATTAACCACGAGTTGGCAATATTATTTCCATCTCCCACATAGGCTACAACTGGATTCTCTATTCCCAGCTCTAAGATAGTGAAATAGTCTGTCATAATCTGAACGGGGTGGTAGCTATCTGTTAAACCATTTATGACGGGAACCTTAGAGAAGTTTGCGAACTCCTCTATTTTATACTGCTCAAAAGTTCTAATCATAACCATATCAACCATACGGCTAATAACCCGAGCAGTATCTCTCATCGGTTCGCCTCTACCCAATTGAATATCATTAGATGATAGAAATAGTCCTACTCCACCAAGTTGATATATACCGGTTTCAAAACTAACGCGAGTTCTTGTGGAACTCTTTTCAAAAATCATACCGAGAGTCTGTCTCTCTAAGTATGGAACAAATTTTTTCTTTTTCATCTGAAGCTTTATCTTTCTTGCTAAATCGATTATCTCTAAAAGCTCATCTCTGCTAAAATCTTTTATGGTTAAAAAATGTCTCATGGGATTTCCTAATCTCTAACTCATATATATAATGAGAGGTATATAAGTTCTTT
>JALWZK010000101.1 GCA_027002665.1 Campylobacteraceae bacterium
GCACTATAGAAGGGTTTTTGATTATAAACTATCCATAATGCAACAGATACCGATAACATAATCATAACTATAATTACAAATTTATGCTTTTTTACAATTGTCCAAATCTCTTTAATATGGAACTCGTCACCATTATCTATCTTATCTAATTTCACATACACTCCTATTATTAATTATTATATTATATTGTATAATATTTCAAAATATAATTAAATTTCACCTATTTGGATAGTTTTTTTGATGAACATCAATATATATTTAATCTTCATACTTTATAATATCGTTTAATTTTATTAAATTTGTAGGATAGAATATGATGGTTATTACTAACTATATGAGAAAAGAGCATAGGGCTTGTGATGAGATATTTGCTGATGCAGAGAAGTCTGTTATAGATGGAGATTTTGAAAAAGCGGAAGAGCAGTTTCTACTTTTTGCAAATGAGACACTGAAACATTTTAAGAAGGAAGATGATGAACTCTTCCCACTATTTGAATCAATTACAGGTAACACTGAAGGACCTACAAGGGTTATGCGTTTTGAGCATGAGCAGGTGCGAGGAGTTATAGGTAAAATGGCAAAATCTCTTGAAGATAAAGATAAAGATGCCTATCTATCACTTGCCGAATCTTTAATGATACTCTTGCAACAACATAATATGAAAGAGGAGCAGATGTTATATGCTATGTGTGATAGGGTAATTCCTCAAGATAAAAAAGATGAAATTCTCAAAGTTATGGATAAGATAGAGCTTTGAAAAAGATACTATTAGATGCAAGGGATATGGAGTATCCAATTCCACTACAACTCTCATTAAGTTATCTACAGAGTATGAGTAATGAGGAGTTCTTATATATGATACATAGGAAAAATCCTATCCCCCTTATAGAGATAGCAAAGGAGAAAAAATATAACTACTTAGTGAAAAACTATAATGAGACATGGTATATATTAATCTCAAAAAATAGAAATATAGACCTAAAGGATTTCTTAGATGTTTAATCAAGGTGGACTCTCTCTCGAACAGGCACCTCCAATATCTGTGGTCCTAAGATTTTTTATTACAGGTGGTATATTTGGAGTTATATTTTCTCTATTTATGCTGTTTAATAGCTTCTATAAACTACCTCTATTTAGTTATCACTTAATTATAGCACACCTTCTGGGATTGGGGGTAATGGCATCATTTATGCTCGGAGCAATGTTTCAGATGTTACCGGTATTGGCAGGGGTTGTAATAAAAACTCCAGTTAGAAAAGCTCAAATAGTTAATATTTTATTATCTATCGGTATATTTTTACAAATTGGTGCATTTTTAACCTCTAACTCATATCTATATCTATTAGCCTCTATCTTTTTGGGTAGTGGACTTCTATATGCCTCTATACTAATGTTTAGAGAGTTAATAAAGATACAAGACCACTCAAGTTCATCAAAAGGTATGTTATTTGCAATAGTTAGTTTTATTATAACTATAGTTATAGGTATAGTTATGCTATTAACTCTCGGTGGATATATCAATTTTCCATATCTCTTAGAGTTTAAAGAGATACACTACTCATTTGCAATATTTGGTTGGGTAACTCTACTCATTATTGCTATCTCTTTTCAAGTTATAGAGATGTTCTTTGTAACTCCTAAGTATCCTACTATAATGACAAAATATCTAATTATCTCTATATTTCTACTTTTAATTATAAAGAGTATCTCTATTCTCAGTGGGGTGGATAGTTTTTTAATAGATATAGTTACCTCATCTCTATTGGTAATCTATGCCGGAGTTACACTCCATAGATTATATAGAAGAAAACGGCCAACAGCAGATGGAAGTGTATGGTTTTGGAGATTTGGTATGGGGCTATTAATTATCTCACTATCTACTTTTTTTATAGATGATTTAAGAGATATAACCTATATATCATTTATAGGTTTTGCATTAAGTATAGTGTTTGCTATGGTATATAAGATAGTTCCATTCTTAGTATGGTTTCATCTCTCCAACCAAGGCTATATGGAAGCCCCAATGATGCATGATGTTATTCACCCTCAGAGAGTAAAAATACA
>JALWZK010000102.1 GCA_027002665.1 Campylobacteraceae bacterium
ATCTTAAACTATATACTCTCTTATTATCTACAATTAGTGACCCATCTTCAGATAAGATGGCCTCTTCAAGGCTTTTATATCCCCCCTGAATATGTGCAGAGACTCTTCTATTTGCTTCAAATTCTATCGCATATTTACTAAATACCTGCTTCCAACTGGGAGTTGTATCAAAATACTCTTCTAATAGAGAATCTATATCAATATTGAGATTTAGAGAGCTATAACCATTTGGATTACCCTTTAAATTAACTCCAATTCCACAAACTATAATATCCTTTATAATCTTTGTAATAGTTCCCCCCACTTTACTATTGTGATAATATAAATCATTAGGCCATTTTACCCAAATTCCATTACAATATTTTGTTAGAACCTCTTTCATAATAAAAGAGAAATATATCGATGCCGATTCCAATCGTAAATCTGATGGCAAACTATTAATATATATAGCGAATGATACAAAGAGATTTCCCTCTCCACCTATCCATCTATTATCTCTACTTCCAACTCCATGAGTCTGATTTTTTGCAACTACTGCAATGGGTGGCTTGAGAGATTTAGTTTGAATATGCTCTATAAGATATTTTTGTGTTGAATCTATAGTATCAAAGTAGAGAATCTCCAACTTTTAACCCCCTTGCTACACAGTAAGCTTTTGCATCGATAGGCTTCTTTGATGGTGGTTGAAACTGTTTTATCTTAATAGCTCCAACCTCACACCCAATGACTACACCTCTTTTTGTAATTTGTAGAATCTCTCCTGCTCTATTTTGACTATCTTTATCTATTAACTCAACACCAAATAGTTTAGTTCCATCTTCTAAAAATATAGTTGGCCACCCATAAAATGCTCTATATCTATTATAGATGTCTATGGCAGATTTTAGATTTACCTCTCCATCTGCTCTCTTTATCTTTTTACAGTGTGTAGAATTTGCATCTATCTGCTCTATTGGATTAATCTCCTTAAATCTTTTCACTGTTTCAATAATTAACAGTGAGGCATCAATACTCAACTGCTCCATAAGCTCTGGAAGAACCATATTTTCAGGTATTTTAAAAAATCTATATCCTAAGATAGCTCCACTATCTAACCCCTCATTCATAAGCATAGCTGTAACTCCGGTAAACTCATCTCCATTCAATAGAGCATGTTGCACAGGTGATGCCCCTCTATACTTAGGTAGGATTGAGGCGTGAAGATTTATAGATGGGGCAATATCCAATATCTGTTTGGGTAGTATCTGTCCAAAAGCAGCAACGATAATATAGTCTGGCTCTGCTTTTACAATCGCCTCATATACCCCCTCATCTGTCAATTTTGCAGGTTGAAGTATATTCTTCTTATACTTAAGTGATAGAAGTTTAACCTCACTTGGAGTTAAAATCTTTTTTCTACCTACAGGACGGTCGGGTTGAGTTAAGACAAGTGTTACCTCTATACCACTCTCATCTAATAACTTTGCCAATATCTCTCTGGCATATTGAGGTGTCCCCATAAATACAACTTTAATCAAAAGTGGCTCCTTTAGTTTTGGTGGTGGTATTATACCACTCTTTGAGCATGAGTAATAGCTACAGCCATAGCATCTGTAATATCAAATGGTTTTATCTCCCTTTTTATACCCAATAGACGACGAACCATAAAGGCTACCTGCTCCTTTGATGCCTTTCCATTACCTGTAATTGCTCTCTTTATCTCAAGAGGACTATACTCTGCATATTTGCCAATGGTTAAGAGAATTTTGAGACATAAAGCTCCTCTAAATTGAGCCAATTTAATAACAGTTTTGGGATTATGAGCAAAAAATATGCTCTCAATGGCTACCTCATCAATATTGTGATTTTTTATAATAGCCTCTATCCCATCTGATAACTCTCTTAACTGCTCTTGTAACTCTATTGTTTTAAATTTTAATAGACCGGCTTCGAGTAACTCTATCTTAGAATTTTTTAACTCAATAATAGAGTAACCTAAATTTCTACTTCCGGGGTCTATACCTATGATTGTCACTTAACTTACCTTATTTTGTTAATTTAC
>JALWZK010000103.1 GCA_027002665.1 Campylobacteraceae bacterium
GGAGTAACAGATAAAATTACAAATGATACTGAAAATTATAGAGTTTTTAATGCCGGTATAGATTCACACTTGGGAAGAGGAAATATTAAAGCTGAATATTTTGATAGTGAAAATATAAGAGGTGTTGATGGTTGGGACGAGTCTGCTGTAAGCTTAACAGGAACATATTATGTTACAGATACACTTGAATTTGCTACTAAACATATACAGGGTAGTGCTACAAAGGGTGGTGTAGATACAGATTTGGGAAATACATATATTGGATTTAACTTCTATTTAGAGCCTGCCAATAGTAAAATGGATAGAATGAGTAAGAAAAAGCGAAATCAACATAGAGTTCAACTAAACTATGTAGTTGCCTCTGGAGATAAGAAAGAGTGGAATGGATTAAAAGGGTATAGAGATGATGCAATTTTAGCTCAATATCAATTTAAGTTCTAATTTTCAAAAGCCTTCTCTATACATGAATCTATTAGAGGTCTATCAGCAATCTTATATTTGCAATATTTTGGGAGGTGTGCCTTCGTCGCCTTCCCTATTAAAATAGCTGTCCAGCTACTATCCCAACTAAAATTTTTAAAAAAGCAGTTAATAGTTGATGGGGAGGTGAATATAATAGTAGCTCCCTCTACGGGTTTATCTTGAAGAGTATATTCTCTACATAGAGTTTTATATATAATCTGCTCATTTAACTTAATACCCTCTTTCTCTAAGAAACCTCTACTATCGAAAGATATTTTTTGAGGTCTAAGATATAGAATATCTCTATGGCTAAAAAACTCTTTTATACCATAAGCTAACTCTTTACCATAAAAGTTTTTAGGATAAAATATAACCTCTCCCCCAAGCTCCTCTATTTTTGCTTTTGTAGCTCCCCCTATTGCAATAGATGGATAGTTTTTCCAATTTTTATCTATCTCATCGGCAGTTACTACTGCCTGTTTTGAGGTAAACATTAAAGTATCAATGTTGGAGAAATCTATCTCTGTAGCGGTTGTTTCAAATCTAATCATAGGAAGAGATATGGTTTTATCTCTCTTTAAAGGGGAGAGTAGATATATCATTCTAAAACTCCATTATTTATATCCTCATCATCATAAGGGTCATAGTGAGGTGTAACTATCCATCTCTTCTTATCATCTATCTTTTTTATCTCATCTTCTATTCTATCTGAAATTGTATGTGCTGTTAAGAGTGTCATATCTGGCTTTAATACTAAGTGAAACTCAATAAAATTATTTGTCCCGTCTGTTCTGGTTTTTAACCAGTGGTAACCATTCACTTCAGGTTGATTTTGGATAATTTTCTCTATTTGAGATATTATATCTCTATCGAGAGAGTGGTCAAGTAGAATATATACCCCCTCTTGAATAATCTCATAGGCTGAATAGATAATATAGACTCCAATTCCAAGTCCAAATATAGCATCAACAATATCCCACCCTGTAAAATAGACAATTATCAAAGATAGAAGAATAACTCCATTACTTAAAAGGTCTGTCTTATAGTGGAGTGCATCAGATTTAATCACTATATTATCGGTCTTTTTGGCTACATATAGGAGATACCTGACAAGAAAAAATGTAACTACTATGGATACAACCATAACTAAGATGGCAGAGTTTAAAAGCTCTGTCTCCTGTCCATATATGGCCTTAGAGATAGCTTTATATATGATATATAACCCAGATATAGTAATTATTGTCCCCTCAATTACCCCTGCAATTGCTTGAACCTTACCCTTTCCATATTGAAATCTCTCATTGGCTCTCTCTTCAGACTTTTTAATGGCGAAATAGTTAAAGATAGATATAACAGTATCTAAAAGCGAGTCAATCGCTGAAGCCAAAACGGCAACTGAACCCGATATTACCCCTATGGAGAATTTTACTATGGTTAGTATAGTAGCTACCATAGTAGCTATAATAGTAGCTCTCTTTTGTATGGACATCAAAACTCCTTTTTCAAATGAATAAAATTCTATCTAAAAAACTTTAATAACTATGGTAAACCTCTTATAATA
>JALWZK010000104.1 GCA_027002665.1 Campylobacteraceae bacterium
ATTATATCTCGTTTATCAAAGAACATGAACAGGTTCTTGAGGTATATGCCAATTTGGACAAAATACCGGAAGGAGCATCCCAAAAGGACTTGGCCAAAGCGGCCGAGATCACCTGGAGAAATCAAAGGAGGATGGAAAAAGCAGGGCTCTCCCCTCTTCCTACTTTTCACAGGGGAGAGCCTATTGAATATTTAGATAGATATATATCGGCATCTAACTTATCTATATAGTGTTGGGCTAAATCCATATAGGCTTTTTGATATACCTTTTTCATATCACTGTATCTATTATAATCAATCTCTATTCTATCACTATATTTAATAATACCCGATTTAAATAGTATATCCAAGTGTATCAACCCTTCACAGTAGTATGGAATAACCTCTCCGACCTCTCTCCACGCCATAAGCCCAACGGCTCTACTCACTAAATCATCTATAATATACTCTATTAGCTCCTCTTTTTCATTATGGAAAAATGCGACTATTGCACCGGTTGTCGCCTTAAACTCCTCTATATTCTTAAACTCTCCATTAACATTCATAATGATTTCTGTATCTTCTGCCACCCATAAGATGTGTCCAAACTCATGACCAATAGTGGATATATCATATATCTCATGCCATATATCTGGACTCTTCTCCATTATGCTTCTCTGTTTTTTTACAAAATCAATTCCAAATGTCTCAACAGAGAGTTGCATAATCGGTTTGGCTCTCTTACTCTCTAAGACAAAATCGGCATAGGCAAAAATCTTCTTACCAAACTCCATAGATACCTGCTCATCATTTGGCACAACTTGTGCAGAGAATAGTCCATTAAATTCTGCGCCATAATATAACATCGGCTTACCAATATAGAGTTGTGTATTTTCTAACTCTAACATATTTTTATCAACTATACTCTCTAACTCCTCCCCTTTTAACTTACTTGAGAGATGTAAAGCAAATTTTTTAATATTTTCTCTTGTCTTGGAGTTATCTTGTAGTTTAGGGTTTACTACTCTTAAGTCCCACTCTAAGGCGACCGCCTTTCTAAGATGGTCTTCATAATACTCCAATGGGTGTCCTATCTGGATTGGTGTGGTTATCTTCATCCATGCTCTATCTACATTTGCCCAATATCCAATTAACTTCTTAGGTTCTACTACAGAGAATGCCTTTTTAAGTGCTACAAGATACTCTATCCATGCCTCTTTTTGATTGAAAACTTCATCTTTTTCTAAACTTAGATTTTCAATAGAATCCTCAATAACAGATATCAACTCTCCAACCTCATCTGGAAAGGCGTTTGAGTATGCTATGCTCTTATATCTATCTCCATCTTTCTCTAATACGGAGTAACATCTATCTCCAATATCTCCATTAGGGTCTAAATCCAATAGATTATTATCTTTAAGCATCTGTAGAATAGCTTTTTCATCTCCATTGAATCTCTCTAATAGCTCTCTATTCACACCATTAATAATCTTCTTAGTCCAGCTCGATTGCCATTTACTAATAACCTCTCCAATATTGTGGACACTCTCTATTAATACATGATAAAATGGTGTTAATAGCTCCTCTATCTCTATCCATGCAATAAAATATTCAAATTTCAATAGATACATATCTCTTACAAATTGATATGCTATCTCCTTTTTCTCTATAATCTCATCTCTATTAAATCCCTCCTTTAAGAGAATCTGCTCCAAGGCATCTTCTCTTAAATTTACAATACGGGTTAGAGATGCCATAACTGTCTCATCATTATATGGTAAATCTATCTGTTTTAAAAAATCTTCTACAATCTCTTTAGCTTCGCTATGTCCTCCCTCTAAGAGTTTATAATAGTCATTAAGCTCTCCCTGTCTATTTTGTAACTCATCATATATTTTTTGCAAATCCTGCATAAATTTCTGTCGCATTTTTTCTCCTCATGAGTAGAATTATTCTAAATCTTATATCATTTTCCTTTAGCTTTGGGTTACTTTTTGAGACATTATTAATTTTTTTTTAATTTTTAAACACCCAATATTATAT
>JALWZK010000105.1 GCA_027002665.1 Campylobacteraceae bacterium
TTATAAAGTTGTAAGAAACTCTATCTATCTTAAGGTAAAAAAATCTGTATATAAAGATTTGTATAGGAAAACTCATAGTAAAAAACTTATTAGCTCACTTAAGAGAGCATATCGAACTTTGGATTTAAATAAGATGAGAAGAGGAGATATTTTAAAGTTAATTTATGAAAAGAAAATAAACAAAAATGGAGCTGTTAGCAATTATAAAATATTGGCTTCAATGGTAACTATTAATGGGAAGAGATTTTATAGTTATCTCGCAGATAATGGGAGATATTACAACTCTTTTGGAGAAGAGTATAGAACAACTATTAAAAAAATCTCTGTTCCATATTTAAGACCGGTTAATCACTGTAGAATCTCATCAGGATTTACACGAAGAAGATTTCACCCTATCTTACATAGATATAAGGCTCACTTGGGAGTTGATTATGCGGCTCGTATAGGCACACCTATTAGAGCAACAGCAAGTGGAAGAATTATTAAGAAAGGTAGAAAAGGTGGATATGGAAAGTGTATTATTATACAACATAAAAATGGATTAAGAAGTCTATATGCTCATATGAGTAGATATAGAAGAGGTTTAAAGGTTGGAAGTAGAGTTAAGCAGGGAACAGTTATAGGATATGTTGGAAGCACAGGAAGAAGCACTGGTCCACATTTACATTTTGGAATGTATAGACATGGAAAAGCTGTAAATCCGGCAAAATATATAAGGGTGAAAAGATATAAAAAGATAGCCAGTAGATTAAAAGGTAAAGAGTATATAAAATTGAGACAAAAAGTTCTATTCTATAGAAAAAGATTTGCTAAAATAACCAAAAGGAGAAGTAGCTCTTTTTTAGTTAGAAATGAAAAATCTATTTTCAGTAGTAAAAAGAAGCGAGGATAAACAATTTTTTTGATGAAAAGTTAAATAGTAGATTACTATTTTGATATAATAGAAAAATAAAAAAAATCGGGATAATAGTAATGAGATTAACTTTGCGTCAAATGGAGATATTTTTAAATGTCGTGAGAGAGGGTCACCTTACCAATGTAGCAAAAAGTATGGGACTTAGTCAATCTGCAATATCAATGTCAATTAAAGAGCTTGAAAATATCTTAGGAAATCCTCTCTTCGATAGAATAAATAAAAAGTTGATACTTAATGAGATGGGCCGCTCTTTTCAAAAAGAGATTGCCCCTATTATAAAGAAACTCAATGATATTGAGTATGAGTTCAAGAATACACTCAATAAGGGCATGGTTAGGGTTGGAGCCAGCACCACTATTGTGGATTATCTTATGCCACCAATAATATGTAGCTATATGAATAGCTATCCAGATGTAAAAATTGAGTTAAAGGAGGGAAATAGTAAACAGATAGTAGAGCTATTGAAGAGTGGTAAGATAGATGTCGGTTTCATTGAAGGAATTGTAAATGATTCTGAAATTATTAAAGAGATTGTTGGAGTCGATGAGTTAATTGTTGTAACAACAGACAACTCATTAAATAGAGAAGAGTTATCTATAAATGATTTAAAAGATAAAAAGTGGATTTTAAGAGAGAAGGGTTCCGGCACAAGAGAGGTATTTCTGGACTATATTAAAGATAAAGTTGAATATCTCAATATATTTTTAGAGTTGGGACATACCGAATCGATTAAATCTGTGCTTATGAGTCACAAATGTATCAGCTGTATCTCTAAGATAGCTGTAAGTGATGAGATTAAGACCAATAAACTCTTACATCTAAGATTAAAAAATTTTGAGTGTAAAAGAAATTTTTTTATAATTTACCATAAAGATAAATACCATAGTAAACTGTTTGAGAAATTTTTACGATTTACAAAAGATATGATACAGAAAATCTTAAAAGAGAAAGAGCTATAAGCTCTACTCTATTTTACTTTTTATAACGAATTTTTTGCTATAATACTCCCATCTATTCTAACTGTAGCAAGATTAACTCTATCTATAGTAACCTCTATCTTATCAAATAGCATTAGATTATCCCCTCTTATATTTACAAC
>JALWZK010000106.1 GCA_027002665.1 Campylobacteraceae bacterium
TAAGCCAAATTAAAAGCTACTGAAAAAAGTTATACTTTATGCAAAATAATTGCTTTTTAAAACATAAAAAGTAATAAAAATATTTTATTTTATATTTATAATAACTTTTCTCTCGCTCGAAGCTCTTTCTCAAAACCCCACAACCTCTTATGCTCTTTAATTTTATCCTTAGTAATTGTCTCAATAAGCATAGACTCTCTATCCTCCAACATCATATATATCTCCCCACTCGGTTCAACCAGCATACTATCTCCATAAAATTTCCATTTTATACCATTCTCGATAAACTCTCCCACTCTATTTGCCCTCAAAATGTAGCAACTGTGCAGAAATGCTTTTGTTTTTATTATCTCTCTCCATCTATTGTGTGAATCAAATGTTGAAGCTGTTGGGAGTAACACTAAATCGACTTTTTTATCAGTTACCATTTGCCAAAATTTATCAAAATGGAGTTCAAATCCACCCATAATCATAATTTTAAATCCATTAAGTTTAAATATCATAGGTGATTTTAGAGGTTCTATCTTATTGGAGAAGAACTCCTTTTCATTCCAATGCTCATAGGGTATAAGTATCTGCTGTTCATAGTAACTGATAGATTTTGGAGTTATTTTTGCAATAGATTTTATATATTTATCTCCATCTAATAGTATAATAGGGACAATAAATACCATATCATATTGAATGGCACCCTTCTTTAGAGATTCAATATGTTTCTGTGTCTGCTCCTTTACCATCTTTTTGGGCATAACACTTAACTCTTTAAAGAAGTGATTTAAGACATACTCTCCGAAGAGAATAAGCTTTACACCTCTATTGTATGCACTCCTTAGATAGAAATCCAATTTTGTCGCCTGCATACCGAGGGTTGGAAGTTGTAATGCTGAAACTGTAAGACTACTCATCTAACACCTTTTTTATAATATGACTAAATTTATCTATCTCAACTAAGAATGCATCATGTCCATAATCACTATCTATCTCATAATATTCTACCTTTTGAGAGTTTCGTTTCATCATATTATATATATGTCTCATCTCTTGAGGAAAAAATAGATAATCGCTCTTAAAAGAGATGAGTGTAGTTTCCGCCTTAATTCGTAAAATTGCCTCATATAGTGAGTCGTAACCTCTACTTAAATTAAATGTATTTATCGCCTTTACTATATATAGATAGCTCATCGGGTCAAATATTTTTGAGAAATTATCCGTATTATACTCCATATATCTCTCAACCTCATATCTTCCAAATAATTCAAATAGTCCATCATTATTGACATAGTTTCTTCCAAATTTACTACTCATTGAGTTTGGCGATAGATATGAGATGTGTCCTGCAATTCTACCGATAGCAAGTCCATCTAACCCCTTCTCCTTAAAATCATCTTTTGCATAATTTCCATTTTTAAATCGAGGGTCTCTTCTAATTGCCTCAATAGCTACTTTATTAAATGCTATTGTCCACGGTTGGGTCGCATAGGTTGTAGCTATGGGGATAATTTTATCTGCAAAATTTGGGTAATCAACTCCAAATTGAAGTGTCTGCATACCACCCATAGAGCCACCAACTATAGCCCGTAGATGATATATTCCTAAGTTACTCAGCAACTGTTTTTGAGCCTTTATCATATCTCTAATGGTAATTACAGGGAATTTTAATCTGTATGGTTTATCACTGGGATAATTACTACTCATAGGTCCAGTGCTTCCAAAACATGAGCCTATAACATTTGTAGAGATTACAAAATATCTATCTGTATCTATAGCTTTACCATCACCAATGAGCTTATCCCACCAACCGGCTTTTCTATCCCCTTCATAAGTTCCAGCTGCATGGGCAGAACCGCTAAGTGCATGACATATCAGAATTACATTTGAGGCATCGCTATTTAACTCTCCATAGGTCTCATAAGCTATCTGATATGGCTCTAAAATTCTTCCACTTTCCAGATATAGTGGGGTAGTAAATTTTTCTATTTTAGTTTCTATTTTCATTGGAGAATTTTACC
>JALWZK010000107.1 GCA_027002665.1 Campylobacteraceae bacterium
TATTCTCCTCTTATAGAGCATTATAAGAAAATATCTAAGCCTTTTGCAAAGATAGAGATTTTTGAAATATTTACAAAAGATATAGCAAAAGCTCATGATATTTCCACACATGCTTCACAAAAATCTTATACTATCACATTTAATAAATATCTATCAAAGGGTAGTTATAGTATAGCTTTAAGTCCAGATAGTCAAGAGGTAGATAGCTATAAATTTTCAGAGCTACTTAAGGATAGGAGGAGTGTAAGTTTTTTTATTGGCGGAGCTTTCGGCTTTGAGAAGGCTTTTTTAGATAAATGTGATAAAAGTATATCTTTTGGTAAAATTACGATGTCACATAAATTGACGAAGGTGGTTTTGATGGAACAGATATTTAGAGGATTAACTATTTTAAATAACCACCCCTATCATAAGTAATGAGGAGAATATCATGTTGGACAGAGAACAGATAGAGTTTTTTAAGAGTGCCTTAGAGGCAAAGAGAGATAAGATAAAAAAAAATCTACATATTACCTCTACAGAGTTGGATAGTATGAGTCATAATGACTTAAGAGATGAGGCCGACTTTGCTTCAACTCTACTCGGAAGGGCTGTTGATAACGCAATTTTAAATCAACAAGCACAAGAATTAGCAGAAATTGAACTGGCATTGGATAAAATAAAAAATAATCTTTACGGGATATGCGAAATGTGTGAAGAGGAGATAAATATCGAGAGATTAAAGGTCAAAATCTTTGCCAGATATTGCATTACCTGTAGGGAGGTTATAGAAAAAGAACAAAATAAATAGTAAGGAGAGTTTATGCGTTTAGGTCTGTATATCTTAGCATCGATAGCACTGATGTCACTTATTGGAGCTTATACCTATCATATTAATTCAAATGATTTTGCTTACAACTTAGGTGGAATTGATATTGTTATGCCAATAGCACTTTGGGTAATACTACCTATGGTTATACTTATGGTTGCATCTCTACTTCATATGATGTTTTATGGAGCAAAAAATTTCTTTAGATTTAAAAAGTGGGAGAAGGATAGCGATACGCTAAATAATGCACTCTATTGGTCTGTTTTAAATGAGCCTAAACCATATAGATATAATTTAGAGAAGATGAGAGAGAGTGCATCAATTCTAAAAGTCTCTAATATTAAACTAAATGGAACAGTAGATGGAATATCTGATAAACTGCAGAGTGCATTAAATATTATTACTGAGATTGATAAGGGAGAATGTGTCGATTTTAGAGAGAAAAAATTAGCACATCTACTATCCTCATCAAATCCATTAGTTATTAAAAATCAGATAAACTGTCTATATAAGGATAAAAAGTTTGTTGAAGAGGTATTAGATAATAAAGATAAATATCATAAAAGTGTCTTTGAAAAGGCACTTAAGATATTTGCAAAAACTCAAGATTTTCCAAAAGCAAAAAAATATAGTAAAATATTTACAAGAGAGAATTTTATAAGGCTAATAAATAGAGTTAATAGAAATAATAATTTAGGTCTTACAACAACTCTACTTGATGAGTTTATCCAAGATTTACATAGTGAGTTGAAATGTAGCGATTTCCTACTTATTGCCAATATTACAAAAAAACAGCTATCTCCAGATGATAATTTAAATCTATTTAGAAAATATCAGGCAGAATATACAAAAGCGGAGACCGCTTATCTATATCTACTATTTGAATATGAGATGATTGATAAGGCAGGAGAGTATCTGGATGAGCATGATGCAGATGAGTTTATGCGTTTTAGAGCATTATATGACCTTAAAAAGACACATACAAAATATAAAATAAAAGATTTAATAAACATTAAACATATATGTAATGACTCTTGATTTTAGTAAACCCATATTTGCTCTGGCTCCTCTTGCAGGATTTACAGACCTACCATTTAGGAGTGTAGTCAAAAAGTTTGGAGCAGACCTCACTGTAAGTGAGATGATAAGCTCCAATTCCCTAATTTTTCAAAATAAAAAAACTATTAAAATGTTGGAGAAGAGTCCAATAGAGACCCCATACTCAGTTCAAATTGCGGGTTCAAACCAAGATATTATAAAAAGGGCTGTTGAGTTCTTAAATATGCAGGATGGAATTGATATAATAGATTTAAATTGCGGTTGTCCCGCTCCAAAGGTTGTAAATAGTCTCCAAGGTAGTTCTCTCTTGAGAGATTTACCAACTATGGCAAAGACAATTAGAACTATAAAAAACTATTCAAATAAGGAGTTTCTATCTGTAAAGACCCGTCTTGGGTTTAATACTAAAAATCATATAGAGATAGCCAAAGTTTGTGAAGATAATGGAGCTGATTTCATTGTAGTTCATGGAAGAACAAGAGCAGGAAAATATAAAGCTGAAGTGGATTATGATGCCATAAGAGAGGTCAAAGAGGCTATATCTATCCCTGTGATTGCAAATGGAGATATAACAACTCCTCAAAAGGCAAAATGGGTATTAGAATATACAAAAGCTGACGGAGTTATGATTGGTCGTGGAGCTATTGGAAAACCTTGGATATTTCAAACCATAAAAGATTATATTAATGGAGATAGCGACTCAACCTCTCCTACTCCAGAATTAATCCGAAAGGTAGTATTGGAACATTTTGAGCAGATGATAGCACACTATGGAGAGTATGGGACTATTCTATTTAGAAAACATCTACATAGATACTCAAAAGTTGGCTATATTGGTGCTTCGAAGTTTAGAGATTTAGTAAATAGAGTAGAGAATTATAGAGAGATGAGAGATATAATAGAGGAGTTTTTTAAATAGTTTGCCTCTTATATATCAATATCTGCTTAGGTAAAAACAGCTCTTTCGCTTTAACTATCATGGGGTGATTTAATATCTCCTCTTCATCTTTTTTATCTGAAGCTATTTTACTATTATCACTACTATTTGAACTCTCCTTTTTAATCTCTTCTTTAATTTCCTTTTGTATCTTCTTAGGAGGTTCTACTTTTGATATATTTTTAATGCTAATATCAACTCCAAAAAGCTCTTGAGCGAACATTCTGATTGTTCCCCAGTTATATTTTAGAAGATTTCTATCCTCTCCCGTTGCCATAGATTCCCATGTAAGTATATTATTGCCATATGAGATATATCTAATATTTTTTTCAAAACATTCTCCAAGTTTAAAATCTCTATTATATAGATTCTTAATAAGTTTTTTAAACTTCTCTCTATCTCTATCTTTGATTTCTCGTTTCTCTTTCGGTATATTTGGTTCTATTGATAGTGGTTTAATCGGATTAACCTCTGTTTGGGAGGGGGTATCTATATCTATATCTATAGAATTTAACATTTTAAATAGTGTTAAGGATAGTATAAACTCTCCATCACTCCCGATAGATAGTAATCTTTTAGCTTCAGATAAAATGGTAAAGAACTTATCTATTACTAATGGTGTTAAATTGTCTATGCCACCTCTCAATAGGGTATCTTTTAGATATATCATTAACTCATTAATAATCATCTCTGCCTCATACTCATCAGATTTGGAGATAAATTCCAATATAAAACTCCTATCTTTAATTAAGATACTATCTATGAGTCTTTTAAGGATAGATGGCTCTATAACTCCTAACATATCTGTAACAGTTTTAGTATCAATAAAATCTTTAGAGTAAACAATAGCTTGGTCAAGTAGAGTTAAAGCGTCACGCACACTCCCTGCTCCAAACCTTGCAATAATAGCTACTGCCTCCTTTTCATACTCTATCTTTTCAAGGTTTAAAATTCTTTCAAGGTGTAACTCCAATGTTTTAGTTGCTATCTTTTTAAATCTAAAGTGTTGAGTTCTACTTAAAATAGTAGCAGGAAGTTTGAGAGGGTCTGTTGTAGCCAATATAAATTTTACAAAGCTTGGAGGCTCTTCAAGTGTCTTCAGTAGAGCATTAAATGCCTCCTTAGTTAGCATATGAACCTCATCTATAATAAATATTTTATATCTTGCGATAGCAGGTTTATATTTAGTATGCTCTATCAGCTCTCTTATATCATCTATCTTTCTATTAGATGCCCCATCCATCTCTATAATATCTATATGTCGTGTCTCATCTGCCATTATGCAGTTAGAGCATTTTCCACAAGGTTTGGAACTCTCCCCCTTTTCACAAATAAGTGCTTTTGCAAAAATCCTTGCTGTAGATGTTTTACCACTACCTCTTAGACCTGAAAATAGATAGGCGTGAGAGAGTCTATGAGTATCTAATGCTAAACTGAGTGTTTGAGATACTATCTCTTGACCTATTAAATCATTGAAAGTTGTAGGGCGATATCTTCTTGCTAATGCTAATGACACTAAAACTCCTTTCCAGATACTATTATAGTCAAATCTCACTTGTGATATAATTTAGTAAAAAATTAAACAGGAGCCTTTATGAGATGGGAAGACAGAGAAGAGAGTCTCAATATAGAAGATAGAAGAGATAATTTAGATGGATATGCTAGTAATAGTGGTGGAGGAGGAAGACCTTCGCTCGGAGCAATAATGTTCTTATGGCCAATTATTAGACCTCTACTTGGCACAAGATTCGGTTGGATTATTATTGCTGTAGGTGCTATATTCTATTTTGGAGGATTTAATCAACTATCCAATATTTCTGGAAAAGTTGGAACAAAAAGCCATATAGATAGAAAATTAGATGATAGAAAAGCCAGATTTATAGCAACTGTTTTAAGAGATACCGAAGTTGTATGGAGTGATATATTTAGAGAACATGGAGCGAGATACCCTAAGCCCACATTGGTATTATATAGAGGTGCAACAAGTAGCGGTTGTGGACACGCCTCATCTCAAATGGGTCCATTTTACTGTCCTGCCGACCAGAGAGTATATTTAGATTTAGGATTTTTCGATGAGTTAGCAAAGAGATATCACGCTTCAGGAGATTTTGCAGAGGCTTATGTATTGGCTCATGAGATAGGACACCATGTTCAAAATCTACAAGGGACATTAGATAAAGTTCAGAGATTAAAACAACATGCAAGAGGACAACGAGCAGAAAATCAACTACAGGTAAAAGTTGAACTTCAAGCCGACTGTTATGCAGGAGTATGGGCAAATCGTGCAGAGAGAAGATTTAAGATGTTAGAGGAGGGAGATATAGAAGAGGCTCTGAATGCGGCATCATCTATTGGTGATGATACCTTACAAAAACAGGCTCAAGGGTATGTTGTGCCGGACTCCTTTACACATGGAACTTCAGCCCAAAGGGTATATTGGTTTAAGAGGGGATTTGAATCAGGAGATATTAGAAGTTGTAATACGGGGATTTAACTATTTAATTAAAATATCAGCCTCTAATATAGTAATATTATCTCCTCTCTTTACAATGGAGTCAAATAGAATTTTTACCTCTCTATTTGAATACTCCATCTTATCTCTATCTATACTATTATATTCTTTTTTAACCTTTAATTTTTTAATAAAATCACTTATATCTATATTGGCAATTATCTCTCCATTTTTTAAAATCTTTAAATTATTATCTTCTACTTTAATAGTATAATTTTTATATCTCTTCTCCGTTGTATAATTTTTGTTATATCTAAATTTAATTAATCTGTTGTAACCACTAATATCTATATTGTCTCTTGCTCTATCTATATGAAATACCCTTCTATTACCATAGCTATTTAAAATATCCAATATACCTAACTCTCTTGCAGCAAAACTTGGAAAGTAGCTACTGCTATTACTCTCCCTATATTTTTCAACAATATCTGGAACCGCACTATTTAAACTCTCGATTCCATGGTGTGAAAATAGATATTCTATTGTGCTATATATATCTTCTGCTCTTTTTTTCGTAATATTTGAGCTGTTAAAATCCTTTAACATATTTTCCAATCTCATAATTTGATTATTTCTACTCACACTACTTGCACTATATTTTCCAAATTGAGAACCTATAAGTAGTATAGTGAGAGTAATAAATAGCCACTTATAACTTGCCTCCCTTCTGAGGATAAAATAGATTGACATTAAAATAAGCCACCCCCCAAATAGAGCAATAAAATATCTACTCTCCGTTATTCCATACTCCTTAATTCTTATCCATATAGATATACTTAACATTATAGTTTGTGCAAATACAGCTCCCCATATAGCTCTTTTAAATTTAATATTCTCCTCCTTCCATAGAGGTGTCCAAAATAGATAGGTTATAATTGCAACAACCGAAAATAGGATTGAAATCCAAGCTACAATACCGGTTGGCCACTCTCCTGTTATAAGTATCTTAATACTATATGTAGATATAATCAGAAAATATCCTATGGTAAGAGAGGTTAATATATATTTTGTAAATATAATTTCAGCTTTTGTATAGGTTCTCGCCTGAAGTAGCAATATATATCTTGGAATTTGAGATAGAAATAGATTTATACCATATATTCCAAAAATAATAACTCCAAGTTGAGCATACCTTTTACTCTCTATATCTATATTAAACAGCTTCTCTATTGAGTAGAGTGCCAGAGAGAGTCCTATATAGAGGAGTATAGAGAAGAAGAGGCTGGAGACAACTGCCAATATAAGATTTTGTGTCCACTCCCATATATTTTTATTGCTAATTCGTATAAAGATAAAAGGCGCCCAAAAGAGGATTAAAAATGTAGATAGAATTAAAATATTGTGTCTAAAAATGACAACATTATTATCTATTGAGGGTGGAAGTATATAGTAGTATCCCACTAAGATAGCAACTCCTATAATACTCATTATGATATTTGAAGAGAATAGACGCAGAGCAGGAAACAGAACCACTCCCAGAGATGCAACAAAAGCTACTTTAATGGAGGTCATCACTATGGGGGTATTAAATTGATTTAACTCCATGAGGGTTACAACTATAATGGTTACTATTAGAGCGGATATAGATGCCATTGGAAATCGTCTCAATGATTTAATAATATTTTGTGATATATCTTCTATTTTTGAGAGATTAAAGACCATTTTCTATCC